>DBFVHV010000290.1:0-3777 GCA_048524165.1 Streptococcus sp. | reverse complement strand
GCCTTTGCAGCAGCAATCACTTGCTCCCGACTGGCTTCAGGATTTCCAAAGGCAATATTGTCATGAATAGTTCCTTGCTTGAGCCAGGTTTCTTGGAGCACCATGCCAAACTGCTGTCTCAATGACGCTCGGGTATAGTTGTAAATGGAACGACCGTCCAGCAAGATATCTCCTGAGTTAATAGGGTAAAAACGCATGAGGAGATTGATAATAGTTGATTTTCCAGCACCGGTAGGACCGACAATGGCCACCATTTCACCAGGATTAACCTCAAGATTAAAGTCACGAATCAAAGGTTTATCTGCAACATACTGGAAGTCCACATGATTAAAGCTAACTTGACCAGTTAAATCTCCTTCAAGCACCTCCGTAGCATCATTAGCCTCGTCTGGTTCATCCATCAGTTGGAAAATACGCTCCAAGGAAGATTTAGCACTCTGCAATTGTCCAGCCAACTGAGTCAAGTTCTGAATAGGTTGATTAATCTGCCAAACGTACTGAACAAAAGCCTGCATATTACCAATCGTCAAGCGACCAGCCAAGACTTGCAAACCACCTAGGACGGCGACAATTAGATAGGTCAAGTCAGATAAACCATTAAGGACAGGCATCATGAGACCTGAAATGAAATTGGCCTTAAAACCTACCTTTTGAAGGTCTTCCGTAATTTCTTTAAAGTCGTCTAAAGATCTATCCTCACGCCCAAAAAGTTTAAGGACATTGAAACCAGTCAGGTTTTCCTGAACAAAACCGTTAAGAGTACCTAGGGCATCAGCTTGCTGCTTAAAGTAAGGTTGAGACTTACTCATAATGAAGCGAGCACCAAAGTAAGTAATGGGAATAGTGATAACAACCACAGCTCCCAACTGAAGATTAAGGTAAAGCACTGTCCCAATAACCAAGGCTAGAGTAAAGACGGCATTGACAACCTGCAAGAAGGACTGCTGCAAGGCATTCGAAACTGTCTCAACGTCACTCGTAAAGCGACCCAAAAGGTCTCCAAATTGATGCTTATCAAAGTATGACACTGAGGTACGATTGATTTTCTCAGTCATCTCATTTCGCATATCCTGAACCGTTGCTTGCACAGCATTGGTCATGAAATAGTTAGAATAGTAGACAGCCAACTCATAAATGAGACCACGCAAGAGGTAAAAGACCAAAACTAACCCAACGTAGGGCACGTTGATATGAGCCCCTTCTACCCCCTTAATGATGTCCAGTGTATTTTTAGTCAACTCGGTAATGGCTAAACCAATGACCACAGGTTCGAGAACACTCATAATGACACTAACAATTTTCAGGAAAATAGCTAGGTAAAGTGGGAAACGATAAACCTGCAAGTATGACCAAAGGCGGCCAAAACTTGAGGAATGACTTGTTTTCATTTTATTTTTCTTCATTTTGACCTCCTTCTAGTCTTCCGCCAGACTCTTTTGGTTCAGTTGGGAATTAGCAATTTCACGGTAAATATCATTACTTGCCATGAGCTCTTCGTGACGGCCACGACCAACAATTTCACCCTTGTCAAGAACGATAATCTGGTCAGCATCCATAATGGTTCCCACACGTTGGGCCACAATCAAGACTGTCGCATCCTGGGTCACTTCTTTTAGACGACGGCGCAAGGTCGCATCAGTCTTGTAGTCCAAGGCAGAGAAGGAATCATCAAAGATATAGAGATCAGGACGCTTAACCACCGCACGTGCAATTGACAAACGCTGCTTCTGTCCACCAGAAAGGTTGCTGCCACCCTCAGCCAAGTGAGAATCATAGCGTTCTTCCTTACTTTCGATAAATTCCTTGGCTTGAGCCACATCAGTAGCTTGATTCAATTCTTCATGACTGGCATTTTCCTTACCATAACGGATATTTTCACCGATAGTTCCAGTAAAGAGTAGAGCTTTTTGTGGAATAAAGCCAATCTTACGACGAAGAGCCTTAAGATTGTAGTCACGGACATCCACACCATCAACAAGAATGCGTCCAAGTGTGACATCATAAAAGCGTGGGATCAACTGCACAAGAGAGGATTTCCCTGAACCCGTAGAACCGATAAAGGCAATGGTTTCACCTGGTTTAGCCTTGAAGGAAATATTGTGTAGGACAGGACTCTCAGTTTCACCAGGATAGGCGAAGGTCACATTATCAAATTCCAAATATCCCTTAGTATCAGTCTCTGTCACCCCATCTTCATTTGGATTGATAGAAATAGGCATGTCCATAATTTCCTGCAGACGTTCACTAGATACCGCCGTACGAGGATACATGGTAAAGAGATTAGCTAGGAAGAGGAAGGACAATAGTGCATGGAAACTGTACTCAATAAAGGCAACCAAGTCCCCGATTGCCAAAGTCCCAGAACCTAATGGCTCTAGAGCAAACCAAACAATAGCCACAATCATAGCGATGATGATTTGCACAAAAAGGGGCTCTGTTAAACCAGTCAATTTAAAGAGCTTGTTTGAATTATCCGCATAGACAGCATTTTCAGAGGCAAACTTCTGCTCTTGGAAATCTTCTCTAGCGAAAGCACGGATGACACGAAGCCCAGTCAGATTTTCACGAGCATACTGGTTAATCTTGTCGAGAGTTGCCTGTTGCTTTTCAGAAAGCGGACGCGTTTTTACCGCCACATACCAGACAACTACGGCTAGGAAAGGCAAGGAGATGGCCACAATCCAAGCCAAAGATGGACTGGTCGTCAAAATCAAAAAGACACTGGAAACCATCATCAAAGGAGTGATAACCCCTAGCTTAAGAACCTGATCCGCAAACTGCATAAGCACAAAAGCATCTGATGTAATACGAGTCACCAAAGAGGATACTCCAATCTGCTCGTACTCATGGTGTGAATACTCCTGAAGCTTAGCATAAATGTCATTACGCATGACTTGCACCATAGTAGTGGTCAATTTACCAACCGCATAGGACAGAAGTATACGACCAACAATCCCAGTCAAAACTACACCAAACATGACCCAAGCATAAGCGTAAAGCTTATCAACATCACCACGGTTTATTCCCTCATCAATCATTCTGGCAAGAACCGTCGGCAAACCCAGATTAGCAATAACAAATAAAATGGCCGCCGTAAAATTCATCGCCAGCCACTTAGGATAACGCCTGAGATAAGACCAAATATAAGCCATAAATTTCTCCTTTTCTTTTTAGCATTTACCATGCCTTTAAGATTTTTATAGTTATTTACAACAACTAAAGCCGTAAAAGACACAGAAAAAGGGCGTGACAAGCACGCACATTACCTACATTCTAACAAATGAAAATATTAAAAGCAATAGAAAAAACCAGAGCTTATGCCCTGGTTTTCTTTTTTAAGCGACTTGAGTCGTTACCTTATTATTTCTTTAGAATAACTCTGCTGGATAATAAACTTTAATCCGCTTTAAAAATTCTTGTGCCACAAGAGAAAGATAGCGACTTTCCTTCCAGACTAATATCATCTCAGAGTAGAGAGAAGGCTCCATAGGGACAAAAGTTACCTCAGCATTGATTCTGTTTTTGACAGCTCCCTCAATACAGACTAGAGCCCCGATTTCATGTTCCACCAGAGGAATTGCATTGAAAGCCAGATTACTACTACCGATAACCACCATGTTATCTTGATGACCTCTAGCCCAAGGAATCAAAAAATCCTTGATTTCCTTTCGGTTTGGGAAAATCACTGGGATGTTTTCCATATCTGTGACAGTCACTCTTGGAAATTTGGCCAGATGGGAATGGCCACCTACCAAGACTCCCCATCGCTCCTTCACA
>DBFVHV010000289.1:0-5613 GCA_048524165.1 Streptococcus sp. | reverse complement strand
TTTATCAAACATTCTGATAAAACGATAATTTACATCTCTCACGACGAGGATTTGCTCAGTCAGACAGCTGATACCATTATCCATCTGGAACTCCTTAAACGTCGTCGACTGGCTAGGACCAGTGTGGAACATCTTGACTATGATAACTATAGTCAACAACGCTCCGATGCTTTCCAGCAACAGATACAGCAAGCGAAAACCGAGAAAAAAGCTTATGACAAAGCCATGGCCAAGCATCGTCGTATCAAACAAAATGTCCAAACCACCCTACGCAATACGCATGATAGCACGCAAGGACGATTGGTTGCTAAAAAGATGAAAGCAGTCCTCTCACAAGAAAAACGCTACGACCGCCTTGCCCAAGACATGACACAGATGCCTGATAAAGAAGACAGTATCGATCTTTTCTTCTCTCATATCGATCCTCTACCCCAGGGAAAATATCTTCTAAATCTGGATGAAAGTCAGCTAAGCATCGCTCCTCACCTAACCATTGAACATCTAAAATTTTCTTTGAAAGGACAGGAAAAAGTTGGTATTATTGGAGATAACGGCTGTGGTAAATCCACTCTCTTACACTATCTCTACCAAGAACTTAGCAGGAAAACAGACCTGACTATCGGCTACATGCCCCAACATTACGACCTTATCTTGCAAAATGATTTGTCACCGATAGCGTTTTTATGTAAGACTGGCGACAAAACTGAGAAAGAAATCATAAGTTCCCATCTCGCCAACCTAAACTTCAGTCATGATGAAATGAACCATGCAATTGCTGACCTATCTGGTGGCCAAAAAGGAAAACTACTCCTACTGCACATCATCTTAGAAAGCCCTCAACTCCTGATTTTAGATGAACCAACCAGAAATTTTTCACCCACCTCACAACCCCAAGTCCGACAGCTCTTCGAGAACTATCCAGGTGCAATTCTTACAGTATCACATGATGTCAACTACCTCAGACAAGTTTGCCAAAAGATATATCGCCTGGACGCACACGGTTTAGAAGAAGTTGAGATTTAAGAGATCAAATCTATCATTTTTACAAGAAAAGTCTCAAAAGAAACCTATTCTTCATATGCAAAAAAACTCAGGCAAAACCTGAGTTCTTTTAATATTAATCAATTTCAAGACCACCAGTATAGAGTCGGTAGTAGGTACCACCTTGTTCCATAAGGCTGTCATGGTCACCACGTTCAATGATACGTCCATGGTCCATAACCATGATAACGTCAGAGTTAACGATGGTTGAAAGACGGTGGGCGATAACAAAGACCGTACGTCCTTCCATAAGTCGGTCCATCCCCTCTTGTACCATTTTTTCGGTACGAGAGTCAATAGAGGATGTCGCTTCATCAAGGATGAGGACCGGTGCATTGGCAAGGGCAGCACGCGCAATGGCAATCAGCTGACGTTGTCCATTAGACAAGCCTGCGCCATCATCTGTAAGAACTGTGTCGTAACCATTGTCCAAATGTTGCACAAAGGAATCCACGTTAGCAATACGAGCAGCTTCAAGAATTTCCTCGCGCGTGGCATCAGCACGGCCGTAGGCAATATTTTCAGCGATAGTCCCTGTGAAGAGATGCGTATCCTGAAGCACGATACCAAGTGATCGACGAAGAGAATCTTTTTCAATCAGCTTAACATCGATACCATCATAAGTAATCACACCAGATTGGATGTCGTAGAAACGATTAATCAAGTTAGTAATTGTCGTCTTACCTGCACCCGTCGCACCAACAAAGGCAACCTTTTGCCCCTTGTCTGCATAGAGATTAACGTCATGAAGGATTTGTTTCTTACCATCGTAAGAGAAATCAACATCTTGGAAGACTACATTTCCGACCAACTCGACCAATTCATAGTCGCCATTTGGACGTGGGTGTTTCCAAGCCCAAAGATTGGTTTTCTTGTCTGTCACAACCATTTGACCATCTACCAATTCGTAGTTGATCAAAGTGACCTTACCTTGGTCAACTTCTTCTTCTTCATCCAAAAGGTCAAAGATACGGTCTGCACCAGCAAGTGCCATAAGGACAAAGTTAAGTTGTTGAGACACCTGAGTAATAGGACCATTGAAGGAACGGTTCAATTGTAGGAAGGCCATGAGACCACCGATAGTCAAGCTACCGACACCATTTAGAGCAAATACCCCACCAACCAAGGCAGTCAAAACAAAGGAAACATTTCCTAAGTTCCCAAGAATGGGCATGAGAACATTGGCATAGCGATTGGCCAAGTATGATGATTCGAAGAGCTGTTCGTTAATCTTATCAAAGTCAGCCATACTTTCTTCTTCATGAACAAAAGCCTTGACTACCTTTTGACCTGACATCATTTCTTCGATAAAACCATTCTCAATCCCTAGGTTCTTTTGTTGTTCACCGAAGTATCGACCAGATTTGGCGGATACATTTTTAATAACCATAATCATGATGCCTACCATGACCAGAACCACGATAAAGAGGAGAGGACTCACGGTAAGCATAGTTACTGTCACACCGATAATGGTAATAGTCGTTTGCAGCAACTGTGGAATAGATTGTTCAATGGCCTGACGGAGGGCATCGATGTCGTTGGTATAGATCGACATGATATCCCCATGTTGGTGAGTGTCAAAATAGCGAACCGGAAGCTTTTGCATGCGAGCAAAGAGCTGATTACGAAGGGAACGTAAGGAATCTTGCGAAATCGTCGCCATGAGGAGAGAAGCCACATAGTTGGCAACCACACCGATAAGGCAGAAGACAGCCACTGAAGTCAAGAAACGTAACAGTGGCCCAAAGTCATGGCTACCAGATTTGAGCATGGGTTGAACGTAAACGTCAACCAAGGACTGAATAGAAGCCGTCAAATTGACCGTTGCCAAAGAAGCCACAACAATAAGGACAAAGGAGATACTAAGTGAAAGCTTGTAGTCTTGCCACAAAAAGCGTAGCAGTCGTGCTAGTGAGCCCCAGCTGGCTTTTTTCTTATTCTGCATCTGCTACTCCTTTCCCTTGTGTTTGCATCTTGTAAACCTCACGATAGATGGCATTATTAGCTACCAAGTCGTCATGAGTACCAATAGCATCGATACGGCCATCATTCATAACAATGATCCGGTCTGCATCTTGGATAGATGAAATTCGTTGACCGATGATGATTTTAGTCGTGTCCTTAAGACTTGAAGCTAAACCTTGACGAATCAAACTATCTGTCTTAGTATCGACTGCCGATGTCGAATCATCCAGAATCAAAATTTTCGGATTCATGAGGAGGGCACGTGCGATACAAAGACGTTGACGTTGTCCCCCTGAGACATTGGCCCCACCACGTTCAATCTTGGTGTCATAGCCATCCTTAAACTCTTGAATAAATTCATCGGCTTGGGCAATCTTACAAGCTTCAATGATTTCTTCATCAGTCGCTTGTTTATTGCCCCAACGCATATTTTCCTTAATGGTGCCTGAAAAAAGGACATTGGTTTGAAGGACCATGGCAACTTGCTTACGTAAGCTATCCAAATCGTAGTCCTTAACATCATGGCCAGCAACCTTCACTTGACCAGCTTCCACATCGTAAAGACGAGGAATCAGCTGAACCAAACTAGATTTTCCTGAACCCGTTCCACCAAGGATTCCGATAACCTCACCAGACTTAATATCAAGCGTAATATCTTTGAGGACATGGGTCTTGTCACCATTTTCATCCGTATATGAGAAGTCCACATGGTCAAAGCTGATTGAACCATCTGCAACTTCTGTCAAACCATTTTCAGGTGAAACGATGGTTGCTTCAGTGCTAAGAACTTCATCAATACGTTCCACAGAAGCCATAGAAATAGACAACATGACAAAAATCATCATGAACATCATGAGTGAGATAAGGATGGTCATGGTGTAACTGAACATGGAGGTCAATTCACCTGTAGATAGGTTACCAACAACGATAAGGTGGGCACCAAACCAAGAAATCATAAGAAAAGAGGCATACATTGACAACATCATGGCTGGGTTAGACATGACAACCACACGAATAGCACGCATAAACATTTGATAAATGCGACGTGAAGCCTTCTTGAATTTGTCAGTCTCTTCCTGCTCCTTAACATAGGATTTGACCACACGCATATTGGTGATATTTTCCTTGATACTGTTATTGAGATTATCATAAGCCTCAAACACTTGAGTAAAGAGGGGGTATACGATTTTGGTAATAATGGTCAAAACCACACCAAGGAAGAGGGTTACGCCAACGAAAATCCAAGCCATTTGACCATTGATAAGGAAACTAGCAGTAATGGCAAAAATCAGGTTGAGTGGGGCACGCACACAGATTCGGATAATCATTTGATAAGAGTTCTGAATGTTGGTAACATCAGTCATCATACGCGTTACCAGACCACCAGCTGAGAACTTATCAAGGTTTTCAAAAGAGAAAGTTTGAACCTTCTTGAAAATGGCCTGACGTAGATTCTTAGCAAATCCAGCAGAAGCAAAGGCCGCATAGCGAGCCGACTGCATACCACAGAATAAGGATAGAAAGGCGCAGACTAACATAAGACCACCATAGAGCCAAATGTTAGACATGTTGGATTGTTGGACACCTTTGTCCAAAAGATTAGCCATGACAAAGGGAATGGAAATCTCAAACATGACTTCTAGCGTCATAAAGAGGGACGCTAGAATTGAGGGTTTCTTGTACTCCTTTATCTGGGCGATCAGGGTTTGAAACATAATTACCTCCGTTTTATTTGTTTTCTTTTACTTTTTTGATGCTTTCTTAAGTGGCTTCGGACGCTAGCATCTTCCTTCGGAATCTCATAGCTAAGTTTTTGAGCCAAAGTCTCAAAACTTCCGAGTTATAGAAGTCTTTTGACTTCTATAACTATTGCCACGGTGAAAAATATCGCCTACTTCGTGCAGAGCGTGTTTCATGCAGCGATAGATAAAGCGAGTTCTCCAAGTCATCACTGCGAAAGCATCGCTAGCGATCAGGTCGACTTGTGAAATTGCGACTTTGTTCTAAACAAGAGCTAGACTATTGGTTAACTATTACCACGGCGAAAAATATCGCTTGCTCCATTTAAAGGAAACATTTAAAATATACAGCTAAATGCTCATATTTTCTCTATAAAAATAACGGTTATACCCTTTTGAGAACATACAAAAGCCCCTGAGGGCAGACCCTAGGGATTCTTTCGTTTTCATATATATATGTCACCAGTATAGGCTAATTTGATTTAAATTGCAAGAGAAATAACATTTTACATAAAAATCGGTGGATGTTTTACAGTTTTTACATAAAATAGAGCTAAAAAGCAGCTGGTTTTAAGAGTTTTTATCTAAAATATTCGGAAATTCCTCCTAAGCGTAGCGGAAAGTTGTTTTCTTCTCCTATTTATAATAGACTATCACTAACATTAGATGAAAAGGTGATCCTATGACTATAAACCAACTGCTTCAAAAACTGGAGGCTACCAGCCCTATTCTCCAAGCAAACTTTGGAATCGAGCGTGAGAGTCTGCGTGTCGATAGGCAAGGACAGCTGGCGCATACGCCTCACCCTTCCTGTCTAGGAGCTCGCAGTTTCCACCCCTATATTCAGACTGACTTTTGCGAGTTTCAA
>DBFVHV010000288.1:0-13865 GCA_048524165.1 Streptococcus sp. | reverse complement strand
TTATTTTAATTATTTTTTCTTACCTGCAATCGCAACAGCTTTACCTTTACGAGTGCGGGCATTGTTTTTAGTGTTTTGTCCACGGACAGGAAGTCCACGACGGTGACGGATACCACGGTATGAACCGATTTCCATCAAACGTTTGATGTTAAGGTTAACTTCACGACGAAGGTCACCTTCAACTTTGATTGCATCCACTTCACGACGGATAGCGTCTTCTTGATCGTTTGTCAAATCTTTAACGCGGATGTCTTCAGAAACGCCTGCAGCAGCCAAGATTTTCTTAGATGTTGCAAGTCCGATACCATATACGTAAGTAAGTGAAATTACTACACGTTTATCGTTTGGAATGTCAACTCCAGCAATACGAGCCATGATTTCTCCTTTCTATATTATCCTTGACGTTGTTTGTGTTTTGGATTTGTTGGACAAATTACCATAACACGACCGTTACGACGAATAACTTTACAGTATTCGCAAATTGGTTTAACCGATGGTCTTACCTTCATGTTTTAATCCCTCCAATTATTTCGATTATTTAAAGCGGTATGTGATGCGTCCACGTGTCAAATCATAAGGACTCATTTCAACAGTCACACGGTCACCGACCAAAATACGAATGTAGTTTTTACGGATTTTACCAGAAACTGTCGCCAAAATTTGGTGTCCATTTTCCAACTCAACAGTAAACATAGCATTAGGCATAGTTTCGACAACTTTACCTTCAATTTCAATCACGTCTTCTTTTGCCACGCAAAAGTACCCCCTAAAATTTCGATTTGATTTCCTCTGAGCACAGAGGTAACAATTATAAGTCAGACTAAAGTATTATAACATGCTTAAGTCTGATACGCAAGTAAGATTCTATAATTATTTAATTGCTGCAATCGCTTTTTTAACATCAGCGAATACATCATCAATGTCCTGGTTTCCTTGAATATCTGATACAAGACCAAGTTCACGGTAGTGTGCAATAATTGGCACACCTTGAGCAATGTTTACATCAAGACGACGTTTAACAGTTTCAGGCTTATCATCTTCACGTTGGAAGAATTCATGTTCACCACAAACATCACATGTTCCTTCAACCTTAGTTGGGTTGAATACTTTATGGTAAGTGGCACCACATGAGCGACAAATGAAACGACCTGAAAGACGTTCAACCAAGCTCTCTGGATTAACTTCAATATTAATCACACCGTCAAGTTTAATACCAAGTGCTTTCAATGTTTCATCCAAAGCATGAGCTTGTTCAATAGTACGTGGGTAACCATCTAGCAAGAAACCTTTTTCAGCAATATCAGATTCAGCCAAACGTTCTTTAACAATTCCATTTGTAACTTCGTCTGGTACCAATTCACCTTTATCGATGAATGATTTTGCCAAAGTTCCCATTTCTGTTTGATTAGCCATAGCAGCACGGAACATATCACCAGTTGAGATGTGAGCTACACCAAATTCTTCAACAATTTTTGCAGCTTGAGTCCCTTTACCAGCACCTGGTAGACCCATAATTAAAAGATTCATCTTACGAACTCCTTATTTTTGTTTTCAAATAACTCTATCAAAGTTTAACAACCTTGGTAGAGTTATCAAAAAACAAAAGAGAAGGGACAGAAAGTTACCTTTCTTTCCCTCTCAATTGTTCATGAGAAGACCCTAGTCTTCACGATTCATAAATCCAACGTACTGACGTTTCAATAGGTAACCCTCAAGTTGTTTCATACCTTCGATACCAGTTGAAATCAAGATCAAGAGTGATGTACCACCAAGTGCGATTGAACTTGTGAGGTGCATAAACTGTTGAGCCGCAATTGGAGCCAATGAAATAAACGCGAGAAATACAGCTCCGATGGTTGCCAATCTCTTAAGTAATGATGACATGTACTTTTCAGTCTCACGACCTGGACGAACACTAGGAATGTAAGACCCATTCTTTTGAAGGTTTTCTGCAGTTTTTTCAGGATTTACTTGGACAAATGTATAGAAGAATGAGAACAAGATAATCAATATCGCGTAAGTAATCATTCCACTTGGTGTATTATACGAGAGCAGTCCTTGTAAATGTGATAACCACGTAACCTTAGAGAAGAATGGAAGAATCGTACTTGGAATTGTCGTAATCGAGCTAGCAAAGATAACGGGAATAACACCAGCTGGATTGACTTTCAAAGGTAAGTATGAACTCGTTGGAGCCCCTTGAACCAATTTCGTATATTGAATTGGAATTTGATATTCTGCTTGTTGTACAAATGTCGTAAAGAAGACAATCGCCAAACCTACCACAATCAACAAAGCGACAATGATATATGAACGAGTTAACTCTCCTGAACGAACATTGATAAAGAAATCCTCATAAATCGTTGAGAACATCTTTGGAATGGAAGCAATGATACCTGAGAAGATAATCATTGATACACCATTACCAAAGCCCTTATCAGTAATTTGTTCACCAAGCCATGTCACAATTATGCTACCAGCAGTTAAAATTGTCCCAATCAATAGATAAGTTGAAACATTAGGCGTCTTAACCAATGAAATTGATGAGAGTGTATTAAAACTAGCTGTAATACCAATCGATTGAACAAATGCTAAAACAAGAGTAATATAGCGAGTCGCCTGATTTAATTTACGACGACCAACTTCACCCTGTTTGCCCCACTCTACAAATTTTGGATAGATATCCATCTGCAAAAGTTGGACAATGATTGATGCCGTAATATAAGGACTAACCCCCATCGAAAAGATAGAGAAGTTATTCATTGCATTACCAGACACCAAGTTAAGCATGTTCAAGAAAGGTAAATCACTTAATTGTTTCAAACTTTCAGCGTTGATACCAGGAACCGTTACATGAGTCCCGACACGAAAAACGAAAATAATGAAGATTGTAAATAAAATCTTATTACGAACGTTTTTGACTTTCAACGCATCTTTTAATAGTTTAAAGAACATAATGAGTTACCCCTCATTAGATGACTTCGATTGAACCACCTTTAGCAGTGATAGCTGCTTCAGCAGATTTTGAGAATTTAGCTGCTTTAACAGTCAATTTCTTAGTCAATTCGCCGTTACCAAGAACTTTAACGCCTGATTTTTCAGCACGAACGATTCCAGCTTCTTTAAGAACTGCTGGAGTTACTTCTGTACCATCTTCAAAGACGTTCAATTGATCAAGGTTTACAAGTGCGTATTCTTTAGCGTTGATGTTAGTGAATCCACGTTTTGGAAGACGACGGAACAATGGAGTTTGTCCACCTTCAAATCCTGGACGTACGCCACCACCGCTACGAGCTTTTTGACCTTTTTGACCACGGCCTGAAGTTTTACCGTTACCAGATGAAGTACCACGACCTACACGGTTACGGACTTTACGAGAACCTTCAGCAGGTTTCAATTCATGAAGTTTCATTATTATTTTCTCCTCTTTTTGTAAAATGCTAGCGCCTCTAATCAAGTAAGGTAGCTTGATTAGAAACTCGCCTATACATGAAATTCAGTTTAAGTCGCAAGGCAACCCTCACGACTTAAATCAATTTTTATTTAACGTCTTCTACAGTTACCAAGTGAGATACTGCGTTGACCATACCACGGATAGCAGCGTTGTCTTCTTTAACAACTGAGCTATTCAATTTACCAAGTCCAAGAGCAACAACTGTTTTACGTTGTTCTGGTTTGCGTCCGATTGGAGACTTAGTCAAAGTAATTTTAATTTGAGCCATTGTTATCTCCTTTCTTATGCCAAGTCAGATACTGAGATGCCACGAAGAGCCGCAACTTCTTCAGCACGTTTAAGTTGTTTCAATCCTTCAACAGTCGCACGAACGATGTTGATTGGAGTGTTTGAACCAAGTGATTTAGATGTTACATCAGCAACACCAGCCAATTCGATGACGGCACGAACTGCACCACCAGCGGCAACCCCAGCCCCTTCAACAGCTGGTTTCAACAATACTTTCGCTCCACCAAATTCTGAACGAACTTCGTGAGGAATAGTTGTACCAACCATAGGAACTTCGATAAGGTTTTTCTTAGCTGCTTCAACTGCTTTACGGATAGCTTCTGGAACCTCTTGAGATTTACCAGTACCAAATCCTACGCGACCATTACGGTCACCAACAACAACAAGAGCAGCAAAACGCATGTTGCGTCCACCTTTTACAACTTTAGTAACACGGTTGATAGCAACTACGCGTTCTTCAAGTTCTACTGCATTATCTTTAAATGCCATTATTAAGTGTCCTCCCTATTAGAATTTCAATCCGTTTTCACGAGCTGAGTCAGCCAAAGCTTTAACACGTCCGTGATAGAGATATCCACCGCGGTCAAACACCACTTCAGAAATACCTTTAGCTACTGCGCGTTCAGCAACAAGTTTACCGACAACAACGGCTTGTTCTGTTTTAGTTCCTTTAGAAACTTCTTTATCAAGAGTTGATGCACTTGCGAGCGTTACACCCGCTACGTCATCAATTACTTGAGCGTAGATGCCTGTATTAGAACGGAAAATGTTCAAACGTGGGCGATCAGCAGTTCCAGAGAGTTTTCCGCGAACGCGACGGTGGCGTTTTTGGCGGAGTTTGTTTTTATCTGGTTTCGAAATCACAATTTTCACCTCTTAATTATAATGCTTGCTCATGAGAGCTTTTGGTAAGTAGACAATCCAAAAAGAATTGCCACAAGGATAACATCCTATTATTTACCAGTTTTACCTTCTTTACGACGTACGTATTCACCAACGTAACGGATACCTTTACCTTTGTAAGGTTCTGGTGAACGAAGGCTACGGATGTAAGCAGCTGTTTGACCAACAACTTCTTTATTAATACCACTTACAACGATTGAAGTTGCAGATGGTACTTCAAAAGTAATACCTTCTGGAGCTTCAACTTCGTCTTGGTGAGATTTACCAACTGAAAGAACAAGTTTTGTTCCTTGGAGTTGCGCACGGTATCCGACACCGCGCATTTCAAGTTCTTTTTTGAAACCTTCAGAAACACCAACAACCATGTTGTTCAAGTTTGCACGTGAAGTACCGTGGATTGTTTTGTTTTCTTTTGAGTCGTTTGGACGGTGAAGTGTAACTTCGTTGCCTTCAACTTTGATTTCAATGTTTTTGTTAAACTCACGAGTGAGTTCGCCTTTAGGTCCTTTAACAGTAACAACGTTATCGTTGTTTGTTACTTCAACACCAGCAGGCAAAGTAATAACTTTATTACCAATACGTGACATAGTATTTAATTCTCCTGTTAGATTATCAAGCCACTAAGTGACTAGTTTTCACGGGGATGAGTTCCATAGAATTAAATCAATGAAACTCGCACGAATAGTTAAACAATCGCGCTTACTGTTAACCTCTTACCAAACGTAAGCGATAACTTCTCCACCAACGTTCTTTTGACGAGCTTCTTTGTCAGTCAAAAGACCTTCTGAAGTAGAAATGATCGCGATTCCAAGTCCGTTAAGAACTTTAGGAACATCTTCACGTTTAGAGTAAACACGAAGACCTGGTTTAGAGATACGTTTCAAGTTAGTGATAACACGTTCACCGTTTTGTCCGTATTTCAAGAATACGCGGATGATACCTTGTTTGTCATCTTCAATAACTTCAACATTTTTTACAAAACCTTCACGTTTAAGGATTTCAGCAATACCTTTTTTAATGTTTGATGCAGGTACTTCAAGAACTTCGTGCTTAGCTTGGTTAGCGTTACGAATACGTGTCAAGAAATCTGCAATTGGGTCAGTCATAACCATTTTATATTTTCTCCTCTTACTAGTAGTTTGAATAATTCACTTGCTAGTTAATGATTGAGCTAGGCTCAGTTTGTGTTTAATACAATCAACTTAGAAAAATCTAACTTGAATGAATTATAATTTTACCAAGAAGCTTTGGTAACACCTGGAATTTGACCTTTGTAAGCCAATTCACGGAAGCAAACACGGCAAAGTTTAAATTTGCGATAAACTGAGTGTGGACGTCCACAACGTTCGCAACGAGTGTAAGCTTGCGTAGAGAACTTCGCAGGGCGTTTGTTCTTAGCAATCATTGATTTTTTAGCCAATTTATTTACCTCCTAGATTATTTTGCAAAAGGCATTCCAAGGCCTTTAAGCAATTCACGACCTTCTTCGTCAGTGTTAGCAGTAGTTACGATAACAATATCCATACCGCGTACTTTATCAACATCGTCGAAGTTGATTTCTGGGAAGATAAGTTGTTCTTTAACACCAAGTGTGTAGTTACCACGTCCATCAAATGATTTAGTTGGGACACCATGGAAGTCACGAACACGTGGAAGTGATACTGATACCAATTTATCCAAGAATTCGTACATGCGTTCACCACGAAGGGTAACTTTAGCACCGATCGCTACACCTTCACGAAGACGGAAGCCAGCGATTGATTTCTTAGCTTTAGTAATCAATGGTTTTTGACCTGAAATAAGTGCCAACTCAGCAGCAGCTTTTTCAAGAGTTTTAGCGTTGTTTACAGCTTCACCAACACCCATGTTGATAACGATTTTATCAACTTTTGGCACAGCCATAACTGAAGAATAATTGAATTTTTCAGTCAAAGCTGGAATTACTTCGTTAGTGTATTTTTCTTTAAGACGGTTAGCCATTTAATACTTTCTCCTTTCCTTCGTGATTAGTCAAGCACTTCGCCTGATTTTTTGTTGTAACGAACTTTTTTGCCGTCAACAACTTTGTAACCTACACGTCCAGCTACACCGTTCTTGTCAAGAACTTGAACGTTTGAAGCGTGGATTGGTGCTTCTTTTTCCACGATAGCACCTTGAGGGTTTTCAGTTGATGGTTTTTGGTGTTTTTTAATGATTGCGACACCTTCAACAACAACTTTGTTTACTTTTGGAAGAGCCTTAAGAACTACTGCTTCAGTTCCTTTGTCTTTACCAGCAATAACGCGAACTTTATCGCCTTTTTTTACAAACATTTGAGTATTTCTCCTATTTTTTCTTACGCCCTAATGGGCACCCTGAATAAATCAGGGGACTAAGTTTGTGTTAATTCAGATTAAAGTACTTCTGGCGCCAAAGATACGATACGCATGTATCCACCTTCACGCAATTCACGTGCAACAGGGCCAAAGATACGAGTTCCACGAGGAGTTTTGTCATCGCGGATGATTACTGCAGCGTTGTCATCAAACTTGATGTATGAACCGTCTGGACGGCGAGCACCAGTTTTTGTACGAACGATAACAGCTTTAACAACATCACCTTTTTTAACAGCTCCACCTGGTGTAGCTTGTTTTACAGTTGCAACGATAACGTCGCCGATGTTAGCGAATTTACGTCCTGAACCACCAAGAACTTTGATAGTCAAGATTTCACGAGCACCGCTATTATCAGCAACTTTTAAGCGACTTTCTTGTTGAATCATTTCAATTGTCTCCTTTTAGTTTTATTAGATAATAACAGCTTCTTCCACAACTTCTACAAGACGGAAGCGTTTTGTAGCTGAGAGTGGACGAGTTTTCATGATACGAACGATATCGCCTTCTTTAGCAACGTTGTTTTCATCATGTGCTTTGTATTTTTTAGAATAGTTGATACGTTTACCATAGACTGGGTGGTTACGTTTAGTTTCAACTATAACTGTGATTGTTTTATCCATCTTGTCAGATACTACGCGTCCAACAAGGGTTTTACGTTGATTACGTTCCATTATTAGAATTGCTCCTTTCCCAATCTATTATTTGATTTCAGATTGCACAGTTTTAACACGTGCAATTTGTTTTTTCACTTCGTTCAAACGGGCAGTTTGATCAAGTTGACCTGCTGCAGCTTGGAAACGAAGGTCGAAAAGTTCTTTCTTAAGTTCGTTTTCTTTTTTAGCAAGCTCTTCTTGAGACAAGCCACGAAGCTCAGCAACAAACTTTTTGATTTCTTCAAGTTTCATGTCTTCTCCTTATTCTGCTTCACGTTTTACGAATTTACATTTAACTGGCAATTTGTGGCTAGCAAGACGAAGCGCTTCACGTGCAACTTCTTCAGAAACACCTGCGATTTCGAACATTACTTTACCACGTTTAACTGGTGCTACCCAACCTTCAGGTGCCCCCTTACCAGAACCCATACGTACACCGATAGCTTTAGCAGTGTATGATTTGTGTGGGAAGATCTTAATCCAAACCTTACCACCACGTTTCATGTAACGAGTCATGGCAATACGAGCAGCCTCGATTTGACGGTTTGTAATCCAGTGGCTAGTTGTAGCTTGAAGACCGTATTCACCGAATGATACTTCTTTACCACCTTTAGCCTCACCGCGCATTTTTCCACGGAATTCACGACGGTGTTTAACACGTTTAGGTACTAACATTTGTTATTTGCCTCCTTTAGTGTTTTTACGAGCTGGAAGAACTTCTCCACGGTAGATCCAAACTTTAACACCAAGTTTACCGTAAGTTGTGTCAGCTTCTTCCCAAGCGTAATCGATATCAGCGCGAAGTGTGTGAAGTGGAACTGTACCTTCTGAGTATCCTTCTGCACGGGCGATATCTGCACCGTTCAAACGACCTGATACTTGAGTTTTGATCCCTTTAGCTCCAGCACGCATTGCACGTTGGATAGCTTGTTTTTGTGCACGACGGAAAGCAACACGTTGCTCAAGTTGACGAGCAATAGTTTCACCTACAAGGTGAGCGTCCAAATCAGGTTTTTTGATTTCAACGATGTTGATGTGAACTTGTTTTCCAGTCAATTTATTAAGTTGAGCGCGAAGAGCGTCAACGTTTGATCCACCTTTACCGATAACCATACCTGGTTTAGCAGTGTGAAGTGAAACAATAACTTTGTTTACAGCACGTTCGATTTCAATAGTTGAAACTGAAGCGTCTGCAAGTTCTTTTTGAATGAATTTGCGGATTGCCAAATCTTCGTGAAGGTAATCTGCGTATTCTTTTTCAGCATACCATTTCGCATCCCAGTCACGGATGATCCCGACACGCATACCAATTGGATGTACTTTTTGACCCACGAGTTTACCTCCTTATTTTTCTGACACAACTACTGTTACGTGAGTTGTGCGTTTGTTGATTGGTGAAGCTGAACCTTTCGCACGTGGACGGAAACGTTTCATTGTTGGTCCTTCGTTTGCGAATGTTTCAGATACTACCAAGTTAGCTTTTTCCAAACCAAAGTTGTTTTCTGCGTTAGCGATAGCAGAGTTAAGTGTTTTCTCAACAATGCGAGCTGCTTTGTTTGGAGTGAATTTCAAGATTGCGATTGCATCAGCAACGTTCTTACCACGGATAAGATCAAGAACAAGACGTGTTTTACGAGGTGAAACACGCACTGTACGAGCCATTGCTTTAGCTGAAGTAATTTCTGCCATTGTGTCCTCCTCCTATTAACGACGTGTTTTCTTATCGTCAGCTGCGTGACCTTTGTAAGTACGAGTTGGTGCAAATTCACCAAGTTTGTGACCTACCATGTCTTCTTGGATGTAAACAGGAACGTGTTTACGTCCATCATAAACTGCGATAGTGTATCCGATGAAACTTGGGAAAATCGTTGAACGACGTGACCAAGTTTTAATTACTTTTTTCTTTTCGTCATTTGCTTGAGCTTCAACTTTTTTCATCAAATGCTCATCGACGAAAGGTCCTTTTTTAAGACTACGTCCCATTTTGTAGTTTTCTCCTTTAAATTAAATGTACCACAGCGGCTTGCGCTAAGAAGCGCTACCGAGTTGGCGGATGTCATGTGCTAAGCGACTAAATTATTTTTCGTTACGACGACGAACGATAAGTTTGTCAGATTTAGCTTTCTTGTTACGAGTTTTAAGACCAAGCGCAGGTTTACCCCATGGAGTAGATGGCGCTTTACGTCCAACTGGTGCTTTACCTTCACCACCACCGTGTGGGTGATCGTTAGGGTTCATTACAGAACCACGAACTGTTGGGCGAACACCTTTCCAGCGGTTACGGCCGGCTTTACCAAGGTTGATAAGCGATTGTTGTTCGTTACCTACAGTACCGATAGTTGCACGACAAGTTCCAAGAATCATACGAACTTCACCTGATTGAAGACGAACAAGTACGTATTTACCTTCTTGACCCAAAACTTGAGCAGAAGCACCAGCGGCACGGATAAGTTCAGCACCTTTACCTGGTTGAAGCTCAATGTTGTGGATAATTGTACCAACTGGGATGTTTGCAAGTGGAAGAGCGTTACCAACTTTGATATCCGCATCTGGACCTGAAACGATACGTTGACCTACTTCAAGACCTTTAGGTGCGATGATGTATGCTTTAACCCCGTCAGTGTAGTGTACAAGAGCGATGTTTGCAGTACGGTTTGGATCGTACTCAATTGTTTTAACAACTGCTTCAACACCATCTTTGTTACGTTTGAAGTCAATCAAACGGTAGTGGCGTTTGTGTCCGCCACCTTGGTGACGTACAGTGATACGACCGTTGTTGTTACGACCAGCTTTGTTCTTAAGAGAAACAAGCAATGATTTTTCAGGAGTGCTTGTAGTGATTTCTGCGAAATCCAAAGAAGTCATGTTACGACGGCCATTTGTCGTTGGTTTATAAACTTTAATACCCACGTTAATTTCTCCTTTGATTATTCAGCTTCAGCTGCAAACAACTCGATTGCTTTAGAATCAGCTGTAAGAGTGATGATAGCTTTTTTAGTTTTTGAAGTGAAACCAGTGTAACGTCCTACACGTTTTTGTTTTGGTTTAACAGTTACAGTGTTCACGCTAGCAACTTTAACACCTTCAAATGCAGCTTCAACTGCTTGTTTGATCAAGAGTTTGTGTGCACGTGTATCAACTTCGAAAGTGTATTTTCCTGCTTCAAGAGCAATCATAGATTTCTCAGTGATAACAGGTTTTTTGATTACGTCATACAAATTCATTATGCAAGAACCTCCTCGATTGATGAGATAGCTTCTTTAGTAACAAGAAGTTTATCTGCGTTTACGATGTCAAGTACGCTTGCAGTTGCAGGAGTTGCAACAGTTACGTTTGCAAGGTTACGTGCTGAAAGTTCAGCAAATTTGTTTCCTTCTTCAACGATAACAAGTACTTTAGAATCGATGCTAAGAGCTGAAAGAACGTTTGCGAATTCAGCAGTTTTTGGAGCCGCAAATGAAAGAGCTTCAACCGCTACAAATTTATCTTCTGCAACTTTAGCTGAGTATACAGATTTCAATGCAAGGCGACGAACTTTTTGTGGAAGTTTGTATCCGTAAGAACGTGGAGTTGGTCCGAAGACAACACCACCACCACGCCATTGTGGTGAGCGGATAGAACCTTGACGAGCACGTCCAGTTCCTTTTTGACGCCATGGTTTACGTCCGCCACCTGATACTGCTGAACGGTTTTTAACCGCATGAGTACCTTGGCGAAGGCTAGCGCGTTGGCTGATTACGACATCAAATACTACTGATTCGTTTGGTTCGATACCGAAGATAGCGTCGTTAAGTTCAACTGTGCTAACTTCTTTACCAGTTTGGTCAAATAGTTTTACGTTTGCCATTTTTAACTGATTTCTCCTTTCTTATTATTTAGCAGCTTTAACTGCTGATTTGATAGTGATAAGAGATTTCTTAGCACCTGGTACGTTACCTTTGATAAGGATAACGTTTTTCTCTGGGATAACTTGTACAATTTCAAGGTTTTGAATTGTCACACGGTTGCCACCCATACGTCCTGCCAAGTGTTTGTTTTTGAAAACACGGTTAGGCGCAACAGGTCCCATTGAACCTGGACGACGGTGGTAACGAGAACCGTGAGCCATAGGTCCGCGTGATTGACCGTGGCGTTTGATAACACCTTGGAAACCTTTACCTTTTGAAGTACCAGTTACATCAACAACATCTCCAGCTTCGAATGTGTCAACAGTGATTTCTGATCCAACTTCCAAGCCTTCAATGTTTTTGAATTCACGAATGAAGCGCTTAGGAGCTGTGTTAGCTTTCGCTACGTGGCCTTTGGCAGGTTTGTTGCTCAATACTTCGCGTTTGTCGTCAAAACCAACTTGAACTGCTTCGTAACCGTCTGTTTCAACAGTTTTAACTTGAAGCACAACGTTTGGAGTAGCTTCGATGACAGTAACAGGGATAAATTCACCTGCTTCAGTGAAGATTTGAGTCATTCCCACTTTTTTCCCTAAGATTCCTTTTGTCATGAGAAAATATTTCCTTTACTTTAATGTATTTCAAAAAGTTTTTTATGAGCGTTTTTTATGCTCAAAAAAGTTTTTAACGAGCGTTTTTTATGCTCAATGAATCAATCTTTAAATTAAAGTTTGATTTCGACGTTCACACCACTTGGAAGATCAAGCTTCATCAAAGCGTCAACTGTTTTTTGAGTTGGGTTGATGATGTCGATGAGACGTTTGTGTGTACGCATTTCAAATTGTTCGCGAGAATCTTTATATTTGTGAGTCGCACGAATAATTGTGTAGAGACTACGTTCAGTTGGAAGTGGAACTGGTCCAGCAACTGTCGCACCAGTGCGAGTTGCAGTTTCTACGATTTTTTCAGCCGCTGTATCAAGCGTACGGTGTTCGTAAGCTTTCAAACGGATACGAATTTTTTTGTTTGCCATTTTTTCTCCTCTTTCGTCTATTTAAGATAATAGGCTAGCTCCTCAAGAAAACCAACACGGATTGCGTGGCAGTGCAACCAGGCGTGTCGCAACCTCTTGTATCATAGCTAAGAGCTGTTTTTACAGCACCATAATATAATAACAGAAGAACCCATTCATTGCAAGGGATTTTTGAAATTTTTTCCCTTTTTTTATTTTATTTTTCAACTAAATAGAAAATCCACCTTTCTAGATGGATTTTCTATTAATTATCTTGAGTATAGTCATATCCCATATGCTCATAGGCTTTAGCAGTTGCGACACGTCCTGTTCGTGTACGCATAATGAAACCTTTTTGGATTAGGTAGGGTTCATACATATCTTCCACTGTTTCTCGCTCTTCAGCAATATTAACTGATAAAGTACCTAAGCCAACTGGGCCTCCCCCATACATCTCAATCATAGTTCGGAGGATTTTTTGGTCAACGTAGTCTAACCCTTCATGATCTACATCCAGCATAGTCAATGCCTTATCTGCAATCTTATCGTCAATGATACCATCACCCATGATTTGAGCATAGTCTCGCACGCGCTTAAGCAGGCGGTTAGCAATACGTGGTGTTCCACGACTACGCCGTGCTAATTCCAAGGCGGCCTCTGGTGTTATTGTCATTTCAAAGATTTCCGAAGTACGTTCTACAATCTCTGTCAAATCAGGTAACTCATAATATTCCATATGACCATTGATTCCAAAGCGAGCTCTCAAGGGATTTGACAACATACCTGCTCGTGTGGTCGCACCAACCAAAGTAAAGGGAGGCAGGTCTAGATGAACACTACGACTTGTTTCACCTGCTCCAATCATAATATCAATGTAGTAATCTTCCATAGCACTATACAGAACTTCTTCCACTGCCATAGGCATACGATGAATCTCATCAATAAATAAGATGTCCCCCGGCTCCAAATCATTGAGTATGGCAACTAAATCACCAGCCTTTTCAATTGCCGGCCCAGACGTTTGCTTCAAATTCACCCCCATCTCATTGGCGATTACAAACGCCATAGTCGTTTTACCCAAACCGGGTGGGCCAAACAAAAGGGTATGGTCTAGAGCCTCGTCACGGAGTTTAGCTGCTTCTATAAAAATTTTTAATTGGTCCTTAACCTTATCTTGACCAATATATTCCTTAAAGTACTGAGGGCGAAGGGTACGCTCAACATACTCTTCATCTCCTAGTAAATCATTATCTAATATTCTTGCCATAGGCTTATTTTAGCACAAAACAAAAA
>DBFVHV010000287.1:0-1557 GCA_048524165.1 Streptococcus sp. | reverse complement strand
AACGTTTCAAGAGGAAATTATGGCAAATCAAGAAAAAGTAGAACAAGCAGTCTATCAATTATTGGAAGCTTTGGGTGAGAATCCTGAGCGTGAAGGTCTTTTGGACACGCCAAAACGTGTGGCTAAGATGTATGCTGAGATGTTTTCAGGCTTAAATGAAGACCCGAAAGATCAGTTTACAGCGGTTTTTTCAGAAGTTCATGATGAAGTTGTCCTTGTTAAGGATATTCCTTTTTACTCTATGTGTGAGCATCACTTGGTTCCCTTCTATGGGAAGGCTCATGTTGCCTATTTGCCAAGTGGAGACAAGGTGACAGGACTATCAAAATTGGCACGTGCTGTTGAAGTGGCGGCCCGTCGTCCGCAATTGCAAGAGCGTCTTACAGATCAAGTCGCTACAGCGCTTGAAGAAGCCCTTAATCCTCGAGGTGTCTTTGTCATGGTGGAAGCTGAGCACATGTGTATGACCATGCGTGGTATTAAGAAACCAGGAAGTAAGACCATCACAACGGTTGCAAAAGGCCTCTATAAAGAAGACCGTGAAGAACGTAAGGAAATTATTTCTTTGATGCGTGATTTTTAGGAGTTAAAATGTTTATTGGTAAACATGAAATTGCAGGTAAGGCCTGCATTATGGGAATCTTGAATGTCACCCCAGATTCTTTCTCAGACGGTGGTGATTTTGACACAATAGAAGATGCACTGGCTCAGGTTGAGCGTATGATTGCCCAAGGGGCTAGCATTATCGATGTGGGCGGTGAATCTACAAGACCCGGAGCAGAATTTGTAACCGAGCAAGAAGAGATTGCTCGTATAGTACCAATTATACAGGCTATTAAGGCAAAATATGATGTTCTTACCAGTATTGATACCTACAAGACAGTCACTGCCAGAGCTGCTCTTGAAGCAGGTGCAGATATTCTTAATGATGTCTGGGCAGGGCTTTACGATGGTCAGATGCTAGCCTTAGCAGCTGAAAAGAATGTACCAATTATCCTCATGCATAATCAGAAAGAAGAAAAATACAATGATGTAACAGAGGATGTCTGTACTTTCCTCAGCCAACGTGCGCAAGCTGCCTTGGAAGCAGGCGTGGCTAAAGAAAATATCTGGATTGATCCTGGCTTTGGCTTTGCTAAAAATGTCCAACACAATATTGACCTGCTTAGAGGCTTGGACAAGGTCGTAGCATTAGGATATCCTGTTCTTTTTGGAATTTCTCGTAAGCGTGTTGTGGATTATCTCCTAGGTGGAAATATTCCTGCCAAGGACCGTGATCAAGGGACGGCTGCTCTATCTGCTTATGCTGTTAGCAAAGGATGTCAAATTGTCCGCGTCCATAATGTTGAAGCTAATCGTGATATCGTTAAGACTATCTCAGGAATTTTACGAAATTAAAAAAGCTCGATTGAGCTTTTTTTCTTAGTCTTGAATTGTCCAAACGCTGACAGATTTTTCAGAAACTGGGAAGTCTCCCCATCCGTCTTCGTCAATGGTTACATTATCAGAGCAGTTTCCAAGAATGTCATAGAAGGTTTGTCCAGCCCAATCACTACC
>DBFVHV010000286.1:0-4183 GCA_048524165.1 Streptococcus sp. | reverse complement strand
TCGTTTTTTTACCCATAGTTTTCTGCCATACATCACTATCTTATTATCACTGGCAGCTATTATTATCACGATTCAGATGCTGAGAAAAAGACAATCCTTTAAATTTAAACGCTTCCTTAAATTTTTCTGGCGCATCAGTTTCTTTATTACTAGTCTTTTCTATTTAGGGACTGTAATTCTCATTTTTATCGTCTCTTAAAAACAAGAAAACTCAGCATATTTTAGTAAGCTGAGTTTTTTGCATTGAATTATGAAAAAGCAGGCAATCATGCCTGCTAAATTTTTCGATCTTAAGGGAAAATCTGAGTCATTCGTCCAGTATCTACATCGTAAACTGCACCAGAGATGACAACATCCTTTGGAATAAGTGGCGACTGACGAAGAATAGCCATATCTTCACGAACACTCTCTTCCACATCTGTAAATGGAAGAAAATCTTGATCAGATACGTCAACGCCAAGCTCTTTATTAAGATAGGCCGTAAACTCATCGTTCTTAAAGGTCTGAGCACCACAATCTGTATGGTGAAGAACTACGATTTCACGTGTCCCCATCTGTTGTTGGGAAATGACCAAAGAACGAATCATATCTTCCGTCACACGACCACCCGCATTACGTAAAATATGAGCGTCACCTAGTGCCAACCCTAAGGCCTGGGCAACGTGAAGGCGTGAATCCATACAAGTTACAATAGCCACCTTAGTCTTAGGTTTCAAGGGAAGAGGGACTGTCCCGTGAAGGTCAACATAGGCTTTGTTGGCATTGAGAAAGTTTTCAAAATATGACATAATAACTCTCTTTCTAATGGAGAAATAATTTGACATTCAAACTATTTACAGTCTATCTTATCATCTTTTTCTTAACTTGTCAGCTATCAGCTTCTGTAAGTAAAAAAGAGAGCCGTACCTATCGACGTTACTCTCCTTTATTCTATGAACGTTTTGGTAAGTATCTATTAAGTAAGCCTGCGAAGGTTTGAAGGTTGAGACTTTGAACGTAAATCTCTCCAGTTCCTCTGAAGGTATTAACCACACCTTCGCCTGTTCCGATAGACTGCCAGAAACCATTTTCCAAATGAATATTGTAATCAAGAGTCTGGCTCCAAGCAACAACATGGGCATTGTCAATAGTCACTTCTTGATTGTTTAGCTCAATTTTTTTAATAGAGCCGTAAGCATTGGCCAAAAGAGTCCCTTGACCTTGGGTCGTCATGACGAAGAATCCTCCCTGGCCACCAAAGAGAGCCTTACCGATCGATTGGGTTTCCATTGTATAGTAAGCCGTACCATCAAGTGCTAGAAAGGCACCATCATTAAGTCGGTACTGCTTTTCACCAAGATACAGCGGAATCACCTGACCTGGTGAGTCGGGTGCCAATGCCAGGTAAGCATTATTAGACTGGGCAAATACCTGGGTAATAAAGGTACTTTCACCCGAAACCATTGACCGTCCAACTGCTTTTACAAAGCGTCCTACACCAGAGCCACTTGCATTTAATTTGGTGTTTAGGGTCACATTAGGTGTATGGTAGACCATACTGCCACGTTGGATAAAAATCGTTTCACCTTGATTAAGAGTTAACTCTACCAGTGGGAATTGCATATTGCTGTCTGTGAAAAATTGCATCATAAATACCTCCCTATTCTTAAGAAAAGTATAGCATCGAACAGGTAATTTTGCAAGCGCTTCCAAGCTCTAACTCTGAACATACCTTTTAAGAAAAGACTTTTTTGAGTACTTCTCCTACCGTCGTGACACCAATGACCTGGATACCTTCTGGAATCTTCATCCCATGAAGTGAATTTTTAGGAGCATAAATCTTAGTAAAACCTAGTTTAGCGGCTTCATTGATACGCTGCTCAATACGAGTCACACGACGAATCTCTCCGGTCAAACCAATTTCTCCTATGAAGGCTTCTTGTGGATTGGTTGGAAGCTCCTTGTAACTAGAAGCGATAGCAACAGCAACTGCAAGGTCAATAGCTGGCTCGTCCAATTTGACACCACCAGCTGATTTGAGATAGGCATCTTGATTTTGGAGAAGAAGGCCGCAACGTTTCTCTAAAACAGCCATGATAAGGCTGACACGGTTAAAGTCCAGTCCCGTCGTTGTCCGCTTGGCATTACCAAAGACGGTTGGTGTCACCAAAGCTTGAACCTCAGCTAGGATAGGTCGACTCCCTTCCATTGTGACAACAATGGCAGAACCTGTGGCACCATCTAGGCGTTCCTCTAAGAAAACCTGACTAGGATTTAGCACCTCTACCAGACCCCCAGACTGCATCTCAAAAATCCCAATCTCATTGGTTGAACCAAAACGGTTTTTAACTGCTCGTAAAATACGGAAGGTATGATGACGTTCCCCCTCAAAATAGAGAACCGTGTCCACCATGTGTTCCAACATACGTGGTCCAGCCAGCTGTCCCTCCTTGGTCACATGCCCAACAATAAAAGTCGCAATGTTATTGGTTTTAGCAATCTGCATGAGTTCGGCAGTTACTTCACGAACCTGGGAAACAGATCCTTGAACGCCAGAAATCTCTGGGCTCATGATGGTCTGAATAGAGTCAATAATGAGAAAACCAGGTTTGATAGCCTCCACTTGGCTACGGACTGCTTGCATATTGGTCTCAGCATACAGATAAAATTCGTTATCAATATCACCTAAACGCTCGCTACGCAACTTAATTTGTTCCGCAGATTCTTCTCCAGATACATAGAGGACAGTTCCCTTGTTAGCCAGCTGTATTGACACTTGTAAGAGAAGGGTTGATTTCCCTATTCCTGGATCTCCTCCAATAAGAACCAAACTCCCCGGAACCACACCGCCACCTAAAACACGGTTAAACTCCTCCATATCAGTTTTTATGCGGGCATAATTAATTGAAGAGACTTCTTTTAATTTAGTAGGTCTGGACTTTTCACCCGTCAAACTGACACGGGCATTTTTAACCTCCTGCACCTCAACTTCTTCCTCAAAAGAGGACCACGAAGAACAATTGGGACAGCGCCCTAGATATTTGGGTGAATTGTAGCCACATTCTCTACAAACAAAAGTTGATTTTTTCTTAGCTATAATAATTCTCCTTCTACGGTTACTCCGACAGAATGCCACTTATACAATGTATTTTGAAATTTCTTCTGGTTGGCAACTCCGACAGCAGACAAATCGACAGAAACCTGATAATTCCCCTTGACAGCTGCCAAAACGGAAGCCTTGACACAGCCATTGCCATCTACCCCTATAAACTCTAAGCTTTTAGCACCATTTCCCTCTAAAAACTCTTTTAAATCTGGATTAGTAAAGCAAGAAGCTCGACGCTTCTCAAAGATACGAGGAGATACAACCAGCAAACCGGTCGCAAATTTCTTCTTTCTATCTTTTCTCTCCCAGAAAAAACGATTGCGAATATAGATAACTCGGTCGCTGGGATAGGTAGCAATTTTGTCATTTACCGCTGCAGTCAGTTCTTCATGATATGCTTTTCCTACAGCAACATAATCTGATTGCATGTCTACAACTAATAGATAGTCTGCCATTTTCTTCTATTTCCCAGTTGACCCAAATCCACCAGTTCGAAGGCCATCTGCTTCGTCTCCATCAACAATCAAGAAGGGCATAAAGACACCTTGAACGATGCGCTCACCAACTTCAAGAGTCACAGGCTGGTCAGTAATATTTTTCATCTGGGCGAAGATATGTCCTTCGTTTCCGGGATTTCCATAGTAATCGCCATCAATAACTCCAACTGAGTTGATTAAGACCAAACCTTTTTTACGAGGGTTAGAGGAACGGTCATAGAGATAGAGGACCTCACCAGGTTGCATGTAAGCCTTAACACCTGTTGGGACGAGAACAATTTCTCCAGGAGCAATTACAGTATTCTCCGCAACCTTTAAGTCATAGCCAGCCGCATGGGCAGTCTCCCGCTTTGGAAGTAAGCCCTGATTGTTATAGGTTGATACAAGTTCAAATCCACGAATTTTAGTCATTATTTTGCCTTTCAATACATCAGTTCACTAATTCTTGTAAAATCAGCTGCACTGAATTTAAGAAGAATATTTTTTAAATCTATCCTATTATAATCTATTCGAAATAAGATGACAAAAGTAATAGTCTAATCGTATTCTCATCAAACGAAGATTGACTTTTAACTAGGAAAACGCTAACATAATACTAGAT
>DBFVHV010000285.1:0-1951 GCA_048524165.1 Streptococcus sp. | reverse complement strand
CTCTACTAGAATTTTTTGTATTCTTATCAACTCATTTTCCCCACAAGAAAGCAATTAGAGGCTTATCAACCAAGGCTGTTTCATGGAGTTTACTGTGTTGGCCGTTAGGACCTGTGATTTCCTTTTCTTGGTAGGATTTGACATGACCTTTAAGCAGATAGGCTAGGGATTGACTGGATAGATTGGTCACGCGCTCATCACTCACTTTACCTGTATTGCCATAGATGTTGAGGACTTCAACTTGTCCTTGAGGATAGTTGTCTCCAAGAGACAAGAGCTCCTCATATGACTCGGTCATGCTAGTTGGTTTTCCTTCGCTATCTAGAGAGTTTTCTTCCGGTTCATCCATGCCGATAATCCCGTTAAAGTGACCGGCGATATCTACTTGTTTGACCAGCTTAGGTAGAGTCTTATCACTGCCGTGTTGGAGCATCTAGGACAATTGGATTAACAGTATCCTTAGGAATGTTCCCGTTAAGAGAGACGGCTCCATCTTCAGCCACATTGGCTTCGATAATAGTTTGTGTCACACCAGCTTTTTTAGCCGCATTAGCCATATGTCTTTCCGCACGACTGCTTGAGCCCCAACCATGGAAAAAAAAGTCGGTCGGCTTGATTGAATAAATGTTTTTCTTGCTTCTGCTTTTACGGCCTGCGTTTGGTTTTGGGAAATAAAATACCAACCACCTATACAAATTTGTAACATATAAAAAGGCTTGGAAACACAACTCTCTTGTATTACCAAGACTTTTGTATAACTTAACTAATCTAAAACAATCATAGATTTAATAGACTTGCGTTCATCCATATCTTTATAGGCCTGATTAATATCTTCCAATTTATAACTTGTCGTAAAGACTCGGCCTGGATTGATGTCGCCATCAAGAACAGCTTTTAACAAAACTTGTTTATCATAGGTTGTGACAGAGGCTGGTCCGCCACCAATCGTTGTATTTTGTCCAAAGGTTGATCCAATGGCACGATTTTCATAGTGTGGAACACCAACAAATCCCATGCGACCACCATTGTGAAGGACGCCAAGAGCTTGATCTACCGCTGCTTCTGTACCAACACATTCAAGGGCCGCATCTGCTCCACCACCAAGAATTTCACGGACCTTGGCAATGCCTTCTTCCCCACGCTCCGCTACGACTGCTGTCGCACCAAATTCTAAAGCCATTTGTTGGCGATCTTCATGACGGCTCATAAGGACAATTTGCGATGCTCCCCGCATTTTAGCTGCGATGATAGCACATTGTCCAACAGCACCGTCACCAATGACCACGACTTTGTCACCTTTTTGCACATTAGCCACACGCGCCGCATGGTAACCCGTCGGCATGACATCGGCAAGTGTCAAAAGTGACTTGAGCATGCCTTCACTATAATCTGAAGGTTGCCCAGGAATTTTGACGAGAGCCCAGTTAGCAAAGTGGAAACGGATATACTCAGCCTGCACGCCCCCAGACCAGTTATTACCTGAGTGGTTATCACAAGAGCCGTCAAAACCAGCACGACAGGCATCACACTGTCCACAACCATGTGTGAAAGGGGCAATGACAAAGTCACCTGGTTTTACTGTAGTAACTTCCTCGCCAACTTCCTCGACAATTCCGATAGCCTCATGACCGCTATTTCTATGTCCTTCTTCCATTTCCGGATTACGGTAACTCCAAAGGTCCGATCCACAAACGCACGTACGTACTATCTTGATAATGGCATCATCTGCTGCCACGATTTGTGGGCGATCAATTTCTGCTAGACCAACCTGCCCAGCTTTGGTATAAACTGCTGATTTCATTTAATAACCTTTATTCTTTCGTTTCTGATAGTATACACTTTTTAACAAGAAATCGCTCACATCAAACACTCCCTATTACGGTCATATTTAGTTACTTAATCATATTTTTTTCCATACTTCTTTTCAAGCATTTTCTTAACTAGATATGGC
>DBFVHV010000284.1:0-1550 GCA_048524165.1 Streptococcus sp. | reverse complement strand
AACTGCTTGAATCTGTCCTGACTTGAGTTCGTTAATCATCTCGCCATTTGAAGCCAGTGACACTACACTTGCCTTAGAGATTTGTTTCTTAGCAACTGTTTCTTGAACGGACCCTTTTTGCGTACCGACAGTTTGTTTAGCGAGACTATCAGCACTTGTAAAATCATTCACCTTGTCTTTTTTGACAATCACTACATTTTCAGAGGTATAGTAGCTATCAGAAAAATCATAGACTTTCTTACGCTCGTCTGTTACCGAGATTCCTGCAATGGCAATGTCTGCTTTACCACTTTGCACACTAGCGAGGACATTGTCAAAAGACATAACGGAAAATTCAACTTTCACACCAAGTTTTTTCCCGATAGCTTTAGCCAATTCGATGTCTGCTCCAACTAAGGTATCCTTGCCATTGACCAACGATTTAAACTCAAACGGTGCAAATTCAGACTCTGTTGCTACCACAATTTTCTTATTTTCCTTAATCGTTTTTGTGCTCACTCCCTGACTCCCACTACATGCAACAAGGAAGCACGTGGCAACTAGGGCTGTAAGCATAAACCAAAATTTCTTCATATATGTGACTCCTTATTTGCTAGAACTCTTAAGTGAAAGAGCGTAGGCATCTTGAACATAGCTGTCAATTTTACCTTCTTTTTTGAGTTTAGCGATAACCTTATTAACCTTGGCTTTAAGCTCATCACTGCCCTTAGGCATTGCTACAGCGTAGGCATCGTTTGAATCTGATTTTAGAGCAATATCTGACATAGCTAAATCACTGTTTTGGTCCACATAACCTTGCGCGATAGCCTTTTCTAGTACCACTCCTTCAACCTGACCTGATTTCAACTCATTGATAGCTTCACCAGGTTGCGCCAAGGAAACCACATTGGCATCCGACAAATTGGCTTTGGCAATATTTTCTTGAATTGATCCTTTTTGAACAGCTACAGATTTCTTAGCAAAGTCGCTAGTTTGTTTGTAAGTTTCTGTGGCATCTTTTTTGACAACAAGAACCGTTTCAGACTCATAGTAAGTATCTGAGAAGTCGAAAATTTTCTGACGTTCTTTAGTGGCTGAGATACCAGAAATGGCAATATCTGCCTTACCAGATTGGACGCTGGCTAGGACATTGTCAAAGGACATCTCAGAAAATTTGACTTTCACACCAAGTTCATCAGCAATGGCCTTGGCAATTTCGATATCTGCTCCAACAATAGTATCCTTACCATCTTGGATGGTTTTAAATTCAAAAGGAGCAAAGTGGGGATTAAGAGCGACAGTCAAAGTCCCCTTATCTTTAACTTTATCTAAAGTGTTAGTCGATGAAGAACAAGCCGCTAAAGCCGTCAAAGTAAAGACACCTGCAAGTCCCAATAAAAGTTTTTTCCATGGTTTCATAATCAATCTCTTTTCTATATTTATTAACTATGTAAGTATAATAATGTATTATTATGCATTTGTCAACGAAAAAATGGACTTTTATTGATTATAATTTTTATTTTTATTAATTTTATCCTCGTCGCAAAATCTGAAAATCGTTTATTTTAAGC
>DBFVHV010000283.1:0-3323 GCA_048524165.1 Streptococcus sp. | reverse complement strand
CCAAGAGATTTCCTAAACAATAAATAAAGAGGAAAAAGACGGTCCATAACACACGTTTGGTGATTATCGATTGACTAATTTTTTTCACTGTTACTCCTATTTCCTGCCCTATAGACAGGCTGATGTTATTTCGTTAGAAATGAGACATAAACTAAATTGTAGCCCACTTATCCAAATAATGGATTACAGACTCTTCTTACGCATCTGGCGAATGGTCTCAGCCATCTCCTTCCAACGATCTCTTGAGTAGGTTTGCTGATTATGTTTGGTTGACTTGAGGTCCTCAAATCCTAAGATTGGTTTGTTTTCAAACCTAAAGGCATCAAGAATTTCCACTACTTTTCTGCCTGGATTAATATCCAAAAGCAAATCACTAGTACGCACCAATTCCAAATCTAGCCCATTTAAACCTGCAATGGCTGAGTAAACTGTCACATTTGGATAGGTAATCAATTGGGCCAATTTGTCTGTCACATGCTGGCGTGAGGCAATTTTAAACTGTACCTTGGGAAGAGCCGAGATAAGATCCGTCAAATGAGGGATTTCTGAAATGTTGGTGTAGACCAAACAAGTAAATGGACGGCCCTTAGGATAAATCATGTCCTCTGAAAGTGGCAGTAAGGCGGCATTTTCAGCTACTCCTGACCAATCCATTTGGGCATAGAACCACCAAACCTCACGATAAGCTTGGCAAGCCAAAGGTAACCAGGGCTTACGGTGTGAAGTATAGTGTAAAACCTTAGGATAGTCTTGACCATTTGGCAAATGGTAACCAGCTAGACTAGACTTGGTCACAGCGTAGTTGTTGTCAAAAGACAAGGTCAACCAGTTGTTACGAAAAACCATATTAAGAATTGACTGCTCCGCAAATGGTACCTTATCATGCCATTCGCTAGTCATGTCAATTAAGTGACGTCTCATGTTGTACTGCTTCCAATAAGCCGTATCAATCACCATGAAGCCTGCATCAAACATCGCCTGACGATCCTGAACTTGAACAGCATAGTCACGCACGGCAGCCAAAGGACGGCCTTGCAAATCAAGGGTAAAGAGGTCTTCTAGAGAACCGGTAACCACCATGTCACTGTCCAAATAAAGAGCTCGCTCCTCAGATACAAAGTCCGCCACAAAATAACGTAGATAGCTAGCATAGTTGCTATTGGTCTTGTATTGTTTGATATGACTGCTATCTACACGGCAGTTAATCACTTCACTGCCAAAAGCAGCTAGATGACGATTAAGCCCCCTAAACCACTCTTGAGAGAAATCATCGTTAATCAAGTAAAAACGAATGTTGCGATGATGGAAAACGATAGATTTTATGGTCGTAAGCACTTGATCAACATAGGCATAGTTCGCCGCTAGGACAATAGCATGCTTTTTAGTCTCATAACGTTGAGGAGCCAAGCTCAAAACCTGGAATTTTTCCTGAATTGAGCGATAGGCTTCAGAATCTGTGAGACCTTGTTCTTCCACATTTTTCAAGCAAGCCTCTAGCATCTGACGATAGGTGACCATGTATTTTTCCAGAGGGAAACCATGGCTAGCAACAATAGCCAAGCGCTCCTCCATGGCATAAACCAAAGTCATCATCCAATCTTGCATCCAAGTCGCCGATGGCATCTCTGGACTCTCTCGGTAAACATAAAGTCCCTTATTGAGATAAACCGTACGCTCACTCATAAGATAGGCCTTAAGGTTGAAAAAGCCATCTTCTCCTGCATGTTCTTTTGGGAAAATCAAGTCATTAAACAAGGAACGTTTGTAGAGTTTCCCAGTGGCTGAGATCAGAGCAATATTGATGTTATTGGTTTCTTCAAAGAGTCCATCAATAATCTGAGCGGGTGAATAGACCTGTTCGTAATAATCTTCATCCTTGATATAAAAATAAAAGAGATCTTCCGATTCCTTATAGACACTGTAATTAGCTACTGCAATATCTGCCTTGTGAGCTTGAAGCGCCTTATAAAGCTCCTCTAGATAGGTTGGCTCTACCCAATCCTCAGCATCCACATAGGTGACGTAAGCTCCCTTAGCCTGACGAATACCAATATGGCGAGCATCTGAAAGCCCTCCATTATCTTTTTTAAAATAGAGGATGCGAGAATCCCTAGCAACATAACTACGGCAAATGGCATCACTATTATCTATTGAGCCATAATTGATGAGAATAATTTCAAGATTTTGATAGGTCTGACCCAAGACACTGTCTAGACAGGTCTGGAGTTGATTTTCTACATTGTAAACGGGAATAATTACGGAAATTTTTTCTGTCATTTTTTATTTCTTATTTTTTTCTAGATAATACATTTTTTATTTTCCTGTCTCAAACTTTCATAAGATAGCAAGGAACAGTCTAAGAATCTGACAAGCATTTTACGGTCACAAGATATAAAGATCGTAAACACATTCTATACACTTTTTCCTTGATTTTATCGAGACTTAACCATATTAAATTATAACATAGTATCACTTAATTTTCTAATAGATTAACTTTTTTATGAGGGATTTTTTTCAAATAAATTTCCTTTTATTTTCAAAAAAACTGATAGTTAGGAAGATTGAAATAAGTAGATAGAAAAAGAGATAGCTCCGACGATGAGAAACTATCTCTTAGAATAATTAAAACGTTTTGACGAGAGTTCTTAAATCCTTGACTTCTCTTATCCTTTATCCACAATCTTAATACGGCTACTGCCATCATGCGACTTGATGATAGCTAATTGTTGGGCGATGCCTTCTTTCATGTCGTCCACGTGACTGATGACACCGACCATACGGTTTTCACCGATTTGTTCCAGAACAGCGATGGCTTTGGTCAGGGCTTCCTTATCCAGTGAGCCAAACCCTTCGTCGATGAAGAGAGCTTCAACAACAGCACCCTTGCTGGTATTTTGCACCACCTCTGAGAGGGATAGGGCAATGGCCAGTGCGGCGATAAAGGTTTCTCCTCCAGACAAGGATTTGACGGAACGCTCGCTACCTGTCAACTGGTCATAGACGTTGATGTCCAAACCAAAGTGATCACGCGCCCTACGTCCTTCTTCACTCAGGACAAAGGAATAGCGATTATCCGTTAAGAGACCGATGTAGTTAGCATTGGCATAGTCCAAGATTTGTTGGAAATACTGACGGATAACATAGACTTCAAGATTGAGTCGCCCAGTGAGAGCCGTATTTTCTCCCTTAACCACCTTGACCAAATCACTGAGTTCTTGGTGAGCTTTAAAGGCCTCTTGATTACTGTCTTGAAGGGTTTTGGCCGCTTTGTAGGTAGCCGTCGCATCCTTAAGCCCCTGCTCCATGACAGAAACCTGAGCCAG
>DBFVHV010000282.1:0-1915 GCA_048524165.1 Streptococcus sp. | reverse complement strand
ATTTCGAAGAAATCAACATCGATGAACAACCGGAAAAAATTGATTACGTCAAAAGTCTAGGTTTTACCGCTGCTCCAGTCATTGAAGCAGGCGATATTGTCTTTTCAGGTTTTCAACCGGCTAAACTTAAAGAAATCCTTTAATTTTCAAGTTTTTATAGAAAGGAACTTGTTTGCTTAGTTTAATATGTTAACCTTAATCTACCTTTAAACTAGGCCTGGTATCTGTATTATGTCTTTAAAAAATCTTGGCGATGTTTCTTACTTCCGCCTCAACAACGAAATTAACCGTCCTGTAAACGGTCAAATTCCTTTGCATAAGGATAAAGAAGCGCTTCGTGCCTTTTTCCTTGAAAATGTTAAGCCAAATTCAATGGCATTCAACAGCATCACAGATAAAATTAATTATTTGATTGAAAACGACTATATTGAGTCTGAGTTCATCGGTAAATATGAACCTGCTTTCATCGAAAAATTGTCTGCAGAAATTCATGCTCAAAAATTCCGCTTCCAATCTTTCATGGCAGCCTACAAGTTCTACCAACAATATGCTCTCAAAACAAACGATGGCGAGTCATACCTTGAAAGTATTGAAGATCGTGTTCTTTTCAATGCGCTTTACTTTGCTGATGGTGATGAAAACCTAGCTAGTGACCTTGCCAACGAAATGATTCACCAACGTTACCAACCTGCTACTCCTTCATTTTTAAATGCTGGACGCAGTCGTCGTGGAGAACTCGTTTCATGTTTCCTTATTCAAGTAACGGATGACATGAATTCTATCGGTCGTTCTATTAACTCAGCTCTCCAATTATCACGTATCGGTGGAGGGGTAGGTATTAGCCTATCTAACCTACGTGAAGCTGGTGCTCCTATCAAAGGATATGCTGGTGCTGCTTCTGGAGTTGTCCCAGTTATGAAGCTTTTTGAAGATAGCTTCTCTTACTCAAATCAACTTGGTCAACGACAGGGTGCCGGAGTTGTTTATCTGGATGTTTTCCACCCAGATATCCTTGCCTTCCTTTCTACTAAGAAAGAGAACGCTGATGAAAAGGTACGTGTTAAGACATTGTCACTAGGTGTTACCGTACCTGATAAGTTTTACGAATTGGCACGTAATAATGAAGATATGTACCTCTTCAGCCCATATTCTGTCGAAAAAGAATATGGTAAACCATTTAACTACATCGACATAACAGCTATGTATGATGAATTGGTTGCCAATCCTAATATCACAAAAACTAAGATTAATGCACGTGAGTTAGAAACTGAAATTTCTAAACTCCAACAAGAATCTGGTTACCCATATATCGTCAATGTTGATACAGCTAACAGACATAACCCAATTGATGGTAAAATTGTTATGTCCAACCTCTGTTCTGAGATTCTACAAGTTCAAACACCAAGTGAACTTAACGATGCTCAAGAATTTGTTAAACTTGGTACAGATATCTCATGTAACCTTGGATCTACTAATATCCTGAACATGATGTCTTCACCTGACTTTGGTCGCTCCATTAAGGCTATGACACGTGCGCTTACCTTTGTTACAGACAGCTCAAGTATCGATGCTGTTCCATCAATCAAAAATGGGAACCAACAAGCTCATACCTTTGGTTTGGGAGCTATGGGGCTTCACTCTTACCTTGCTAAACACCATATCGAGTATGGTAGCCCTGAATCTGTTGAATTCACTAATATCTACTTCATGCTCATGAACTACTGGACTTTAGTTGAATCTAACAACATTGCCCGTGAACGTCAAGAAACCTTTGTCGGTTTTGAAAAATCAAAATATGCTGATGGTTCTTACTTTGATAAATACGTTACAGGGCAATACGTTCCTAAATCTGACCGTATCAAAGAACTTTTCGAAGGCCACTTCATCCCACAAGCCAAGGATTGGGAAGAACTAC
>DBFVHV010000281.1:0-4022 GCA_048524165.1 Streptococcus sp. | reverse complement strand
CGCCCGTACCGCAGCCAATGTCAAAAATGGAGGACGGACACCAGTAGCGGGGATGGTTCATGCCCTTACCTTGCTTCTGATTTTACTCTTTCTCATGCCTTATGCCTCATTGATTCCTATGACCTGTTTGGCCTCAATCCTTATGATTGTCGGATATAACATGAGCGGTTGGCGTACTGTTGTTCGAATGATCCAACGTGCTCCTAAGAGTGACCTAGCAGTCCTTATAGTAACCTTTATCTTAACTGTTTTCTTTGACCTAGTGATTGCCATTGAATTCGGTATGGTCCTGGCAGCCTTCCTCTTCCTCAAACGGATGTCGGACGTAGCCCAAGTCCGGCAGTGGGTGGACAAGGGGAATCTAGAAGATCCTATATTGTCTGAGGACAGCGACTTGAAACAAGTCCCTAAAAATGCAGTTGTATATGAAATCTTCGGTGCCCTCTTCTTTGGTGCAGCCAATAATTTCTTGAATGTGATTAATGACGACGGTAAGAATGTCCTCATCCTACGCATGCGCAACGTTCCAGCCATGGATATCTCAGGTCTGGATGCTCTTGAGGAAACGTTTGCTATCTGCCAAAAACGAGGCATGACCCTGCTTCTTTCTCACGTTAACCCCCAACCCTACCGAGTTCTCGAAAAATCAGGCTTCATCCAGACTATCGGTCCAGATAATATCTGCGAGTCGACGGACCAAGCCCTTGAAAAAGCAGAAGCCCTAGCAAAAGAAGCCTAGACAAATCCATTTAGCACAAGAAGAAAAAGCCAGTTCAACTGAACTTGGCTTTTTAAAATAATAACAGCGCTAACAAAATAATGTTGTGAATTTTCAGATATTATTGTAAAATATTAGAAAAAAGAATAAGGAGATTATTAAATGAGCGACTTAGTTTTAGGACTTGATATCGGTATAGGTTCTGTTGGTGTAGGTATCCTTAATAAAGTGACAGGAGAAATTATCCATAAAAACTCACGCATCTTCCCAGCAGCTCAAGCGGAGAATAACCTAGTACGTAGAACCAATCGTCAAGGAAGACGATTGACACGACGTAAAAAACATCGTAGAGTTCGTTTAAATCATCTATTTGAGGAAAGTGGATTAATCACCGACTTTACGAAGGTTTCAATCAATCTTAACCCGTATCAATTACGAGTTAAGGGCTTGACCGATGAATTGTCTAATGAAGAATTGTTTATCGCTCTTAAAAATATGGTGAAACACCGTGGGATTAGTTACCTCGATGATGCCAATGATGACGGAAACTCATCAGTAGGAGACTATGCACAAATTGTTAAGGAAAATAGTAAACAATTAGAAACTAAGACACCGGGACAGATTCAGTTGGAACGCTACCAAAAATATGGCCAATTACGTGGTGATTTTACTGTTGAGGAAGATGGCGAAAAACGTCGATTGATTAATGTCTTTCCAACATCAGCTTATCGTTCAGAAGCCTTAAGGATACTGCAAACCCAACAAGAATTTAATCCACAGATTACAGATGAATTTATTAATCGTTATCTCGAAATATTAACTGGAAAACGGAAATATTATCACGGACCAGGTAATGAAAAGTCTCGGACTGATTATGGTCGTTACAGAACGAGTGGAGAAACTTTAGACAATATTTTTGGTATCCTAATCGGGAAATGTACGTTTTATCCAGAAGAGTATAGAGCAGCAAAGGCATCCTACACGGCTCAAGAATTCAATTTGCTAAATGATTTGAACAATCTAACAGTTCCTACAGAGACCAAGAAGTTGAGCGAAGAACAGAAGAATCAAATCATTAATTATGTCAAAAATGAAAAGGCAATGGGGCCAGCGAAACTCTTTAAATATATCGCTAAGCTACTTTCTTGCGATGTTGCAGATATCAAGGGATATCGTATCGACAAATCAGATAAGGCTGAGATTCATACTTTCGAAGCCTATCGAAAAATGAAGACGCTTGAAACCCTTGATATTGAGCAGATGGAGAGAGAAAAGCTTGATAAATTAGCCTATGTCTTAACATTAAACACTGAGAGGGAAGGTATCCAAGAAGCGTTAGAGCATGAGTTTGCTGATGGTAGCTTTAGCCAGGAGCAAGTTGACGAATTGGTTCAATTCCGCAAAGCAAATAGTTCCATTTTTGGAAAAGGATGGCATAATTTTTCTGTCAAACTGATGATGGAGTTAATCCCAGAATTGTATGCGACGTCAGAAGAGCAAATGACTATCCTGACACGACTTGGAAAACAAAAAACGACTTCGTCATCGCATAAAACAAAATATATAGATGAGAAACTACTAACTGAAGAAATCTATAATCCTGTTGTTGCCAAGTCTGTTCGCCAAGCTATAAAAATAGTAAATGCGGCAATTAAAGAGTATGGTGATTTTGACAATATTGTCATCGAAATGGCCCGAGAAACGAATGAAGATGATGAAAAGAAAGCTATTCAAAAGATTCAAAAAGCTAATAAAGATGAAAAAGATGCAGCAATGCTTAAGGCCGCCAACCAATATAATGGAAAGGCTGAATTACCACATAGCGTTTTCCACGGTCATAAGCAATTAGCGACTAAAATCCGCCTTTGGCATCAGCAAGGAGAACGTTGCCTTTATACTGGTAAGACAATTTCAATCCATGATTTGATAAATAATCCTAATCAGTTTGAAATAGATCATATTTTACCTCTTTCTATCACCTTCGATGATAGCCTTGCCAATAAGGTTTTGGTTTATGCAACTACTAACCAAGAAAAAGGACAACGAACACCTTATCAGGCTTTAGATAGTATGGATGATGCATGGTCCTTCCGTGAATTAAAAGCTTTTGTACGTGAGTCAAAAGCACTTTCAAACAAGAAAAAAGAATACCTTCTTACAGAAGAGGATATTTCAAAATTTGATGTTCGAAAGAAATTTATTGAACGAAATCTTGTAGATACAAGATACGCTTCAAGAGTTGTCCTCAATGCCCTTCAAGAACACTTTAGAGTTCACAAGATTGATACAAAAGTTTCCGTAGTTCGCGGTCAATTCACATCTCAATTGAGACGCCATTGGGGAATTGAGAAGACTCGTGATACTTATCATCACCATGCTGTCGATGCATTGATTATTGCTGCTTCAAGTCAGTTGAATTTGTGGAAAAAACAAAAGAATACCCTTGTAAGTTATTCAGAAGACCAACTCCTTGATACTGAAACAGGTGAACTTATTAGTGATGATGAGTACAAGGAATCTGTATTCAAAGCCCCTTATCAACATTTTGTTGATACATTGAAGAGTAAAGAATTTGAAGACAGTATCTTATTCTCATATCAAGTGGATTCTAAGTTTAATCGTAAAATATCAGATGCCACTATTTATGCGACAAGACAGGCTAAAGTAGGAAAAGATAAGAAGGATGAAACTTATGTCTTAGGGAAAATCAAAGATATCTATACCCAGGATGGTTATGATGCCTTTATGAAGATTTATAAGAAGGATAAGTCAAAATTCCTCATGTATCGTCACGACCCACAAACCTTTGAGAAAGTTATCGAACCAATTTTAGAGAACTATCCTAATAAGGAAATGAATGGAAAAGGGAAAGAAGTACCATGTAATCCTTTCTTAAAATATAAAGAAGAACATGGCGACAATATTCGTAAATACAGTAAAAAAGGCAATGGTCCTGAAATTAAGAGTCTTAAATACTATGATAGTAAGCTAGGTAATCATATTGATATTACTCCAAAGGATAGTAACAATAAAGTTGTCTTACAGTCAGTTTCTCCATGGAGAGCAGACGTCTATTTCAATAAGAATACTAGGAAATACGAAATCCTTGGATTGAAATATGCTGACTTACAATTTGAGAAAGGGACAGGAACATATAAGATTTCCCAGGAAAAATACGATGAGATTAAGCAAAAAGAGGGTGTAGATTCTGATTCAGAATTCAAGTTTACACTTTATAAAAATGATTTGTTGCTCATTAAAGATACAGAAACAAAAGAACAACAGCTTTTCCGTTTTCTTTCTC
>DBFVHV010000280.1:0-2977 GCA_048524165.1 Streptococcus sp. | reverse complement strand
GTAAAGTTGTAAACTAGAACTTGATTAATATAATCCGAAGTGATTTGCAAGTTTAGGATAAAATAAAGGCATAGGTACAGTACTAAAATATTACCAAAAATAATACAAAGGACTTGGTAAAAACCACGAGCAAAGTGCTTGTTGACAAGGTTGTAAACGAATATTGTCACAAGTGACAATATCCAGAAAATAAGAGTTCGAGCTTCAAAGAATGCTCCAGCAGTACCAGCAAAGCCGTAAAGAATAAAGGCTTCATCACGACTGTGACCAGCAAAGTATCGGGTTAAGAAGAAGATAGCACCGAGGACAAAAGGCATGGCAAATTGGATAGGATAGAGTCCACCAAAACCAAGTGTTCCATTAATTAAAAAGAAAATAATACTAATTAGAGTTGCAATTTCCTTCTTATTTGTCATATGCATGACAGTCTTGTAAAGGTAGCTACCAGAAAGATAGTAGGTTAGAAACTGTATTGGAATTAACCAAAGAGTAGACCCCAGACGAAAAGCTAGAGAAATTAGGAGATAATAGAAGAACCCACCTGTCGCAAAAAAGTCAGAATAAGGTAAACTACCGTTGGCAAACATTTTTGCAATGTAAAGGTTTTGGGATTGCATATTATTGGCAAAGTCTGTAAAGTAAGGGACTGATATACTACATACACTCAAAATCAGACTGAAGATAAGGATATGTGCCTTATGCTTCCAAGGAAGTGAAATCTTAGTTTGTTTCTCTGTCTGGGAAGAATTTGATTCTTTTGTATGCCCTTGAATTGTTACTTCAATCTTTTCAGATTGCTTATCATGTGTATGAGATTGATGGTGGCTTCGATGATAACCTTGATAGCCACCTGATTCTAAGGTATTGTCTTCGTTATATGGATTCAAATTAAACTCCTTTGCTGTCATTTTGAAAGTTACAAATAAGGGAAAAAACCCAAAATCTCTTATTTAAAGTATATCAGATAATACCATTTAGTCAATTTCTCTCTAATTTCTGACATTTAAGTAAAAATCGTCTAAAAAAGAGACTGAAATAAACTATGTCAGTCTCTTTTTTAGAAGTAAATGATTAGGCTTGGTTACGCCCAATATTATTTTTAGTTTTCATCGATAAAGCTATTGAAAACTTCTTCAATCATATCCCATTCAGCATCTGAATCTTCAGGAATTGGTTGAAGATCGCCTTCAGTGCCGTCCTCATTTTCAGTGAATGAGTATGCTTGGATTTCGATTTCTCCATTTGCATCTTCTTCAGCACCAGCTGGTACTAAAAGAACATAGTTTTTACCAAATTCTTCGCGTCCATCAATAGTCAACAAGATTTCAAAAAGTGTTTCATTTCCTTGTTCGTCTACTAAAGTGATGACTTCATGATCATGGTTGTGGTCGTGATTGTGTGACATATTGTTCTCCTTTTTGAAGAGAGCACTCAATAGTGAGGTGAGTCTAGTAGTTCTGACTGGCAGTTCACTAGATTGTCGCTCGACTAATCGGTCTCTATTTACAGTTTATTAAAACATTCGATCGAGGTAGTTTTGCAGAATAAGTTGAGCAGCCAATTTATCAATAACTTTTTTACGCTTACCACGGCTAACATCTGCTTGTTCGACTAACATACGTTCTGCTTGAACAGTTGTCAATCGCTCGTCTTGGTAATCTACAGGAAGGCTAAAGATTTCCTTGATTTTATCACCATAAGCTTTGCTAGCCTCAACACGTGGTCCTTCAGTGTTATTCATATTTTTAGGGAGACCAACGACAAATTTATCTACCTGATATTCTTTAACGAGCTCACCTAGACGGTCGAAGCCAAACTCTTCAGCTTCCTCGTCAATTTTGATAATTTCAACGCCTTGGGCCGTAAAACCGAGGGGGTCACTAATAGCAACACCTACTGTTTTTGAGCCAACATCAAGTCCCATTACTCGCATTAGAGGTCAATTCCATTTCCTTTAAGATAATAGCGAACGAGTTCTTCAACGATTTCATCACGTTCGTATTTGCGAATTTGGTTACGGGCATCATTGTAACGCGGAACATAAGCAGGGTCACCGCTCAGAACATAACCAACGATTTGGTTGATAGGATTATAACCTTTCTCAGCCAATGAACGGTATACATTTGTCAAAGTATTACTGATTTCATCTTTATTACCGTCGTCTAGGTTGAAACGAACAGTTTCATCTGTAAATCCCATACTGACACCTTCTTTCTATAAGAATTATCTGTTAGTTCTTTATTATAACATAAGTATAGCCAAAAGGGAAAGACGATGAACAAAAAAAGAGACGACTGAAGCCATCTCTCTTAATATCCAATAAGATTAAACGCGTTCAACTTTACCAGATTTAAGCGCACGAGCTGAAGCCCAAACTTTTTTAGGTTTACCATCGATAAGAACAGTAACTTTTTGAAGGTTTGGTTTTACGGCACGTTTAGTTTGGTTCATCGCGTGTGAACGGTTGTTTCCTGATACAGTCTTACGACCTGTAAAGTAACATACTTTAGCCATTGTGTTTTCCTCCTATTAGATCTAATATAGCGGATGTGCTAGCACCACATACCGTACTATATTACCAAAAAAACTTTCTCTTGGCAAGACCTTTGAATAAGTTTTTCTTAGATAGGCTTATTCGAAGGATTTCTCACCTACATAGATGATTTCTAGGTTTCCCAGTGAGACCTCTCCGACGATGTAAAAGTCCTTGCTGGTTAAATTGCTTGGATTTTCCTGGTGTTGGATGGCTGACAGAGAATTTTCTACATTGACATGAACCCGCCAATCGCTTGGAACATAGAGGCTCAGACTTCCAAGGGAAACATCCACTGCGAACTGGGCAGACGGACCTTCCATCCGGCAATTATCAAAATAGATCGAAGCTTCTCCAAAACTCACATCGGCACTTCCACCTGTAAAATTCTTGTCATTCAAATACTTGGTCACTGTAGAAAAGGAAACATCGATGTCATTGCCA
>DBFVHV010000279.1:0-1638 GCA_048524165.1 Streptococcus sp. | reverse complement strand
AGAGACCTTTTATCTTATCTTGTAAATCCTTCGATTTTCCAGCAGGCTGGGATTCCTTCCCCTTTCCGCTAGTTTCTTCTTTAAAAAGTTTGTTTTTTAGATTATCAAAAAATGTCATAACCCTATTATACCAAGTTTTTACAGGTTCTGTCCTCTTTTAAACGTTCATGATATAATGAAACCATGACTTTACACGTAGAAATTATCAATCCCTATCCTGCAACAACTGTCAAAGAATTACTAGAAACCAAGCTCCTCATTCCTCGTAAGATTCGTCATTTCCTACGTACGAAAAAACATGTCCTCATCAATGGAAAAACTATTAATTGGCAGAGTCCTGTTAAAAAAGGTGATAGGATTAGCCTGACCTTTGACACAGAGGACTATCCTAATAAAACTATCCCTATGGGAGACGCCAATTTGGTAGAGCCTCTCTATGAAGATTCGCATCTCATCGTGGTCAATAAGCCTGAAGGAATGAAGACACATGGCAATGAACCCACAGAAATCGCTCTTCTTAACCATGTTTCGGCTTATTGTGGACAAACCTGTTACGTCGTTCATCGACTAGATATGGAAACTAGTGGGGCTGTGCTTTTCGCTAAAAATCCGTTCATCCTGCCAATTCTTAATCGGCTTTTAGAAGATAAGATGATTCAGCGTCAATACTGGGCATTGACTGAAGGTAAATTCCAGACCAAGAAAACCGTTTATAAGGACAAGATTGGACGCGACCGCCACGATCGTAGAAAACGAGTGGTTGATTCTAGAAAAGGGCAGAGTGCCTATACAACCGTCACACGTCTCAAAACCTTTGAAGGAGCCAGTCTGGTCAACTGCCAACTAAAAACTGGCCGGACACACCAAATTCGTGTACATCTGGCCCATCACGGTCATGCCATTCTGGGGGACCCACTATACAGCCATCGGCTAGCATCTCGACTCATGCTACACGCGCACACTCTTAGTTTCACTCACCCCTTAACACTCGAAAATGTCACTGTGCAGGCTAGATCAGAAAGCTTTGAACAAGGGGTGAGAAATTATAAACCATAGAAACAACCTCACTCTCAGACATGGCGCGAAAGGATTATCCTAACAATCCTCTAGTTATAAGATAGTAGAAGCTTGCAAATAAGTTGCTTTTATTGGCTTCGAAAGCCTTGACCGCCTTGAATCTCCCTGAACATTATGTTAAGCTTTACATATCATATAAATTAGAGGAGTATTTAATTATGAATCCAGCAGATCAATGGTTAGCTATCAATGCCAAATATTTTCCAACAGAACAAGTCCAATATATTCGCCAACGTATTGAAGCTCTTCCAGAGGCGCAAGTCCAATTGCTCTATACACTTAGTTTCCAAGACCCAACCATGATGTTGGTTATCTCACTTTTCGGTGGTTCTCTTGGAATTGACCGCTTTATCTTAGGACATGTTGGATTAGGTGTTGGTAAACTATTGACAGGCGGTGGCTGTGGTATCTGGACAATCGTTGACTGGTTCCTTATCATGGATGCTACTCGTCAAGCAAATGCTCAAAAACTTTATTCTCTTATCGGCTAATGAAAACCTATTTCACACGCTTGTGGGCTTACCACCAGCGTTTTTTTAGACTGTACCTCTTACTTTTAGT
>DBFVHV010000278.1:0-7711 GCA_048524165.1 Streptococcus sp. | reverse complement strand
ATAACCTAGAAGTTTTGAAAATCTTACAAGAATCCTATCTAGGAAAAATCGATATGATCTATATCGATCCACCCTATAATACAGGGAAAGACTTTGTATATTCTGATAAGTTCCAAAAAACGGACGAAGAGTTGAAAGAAGATATGGACCTCTTGGATGAAGAAGGACGCCAAGTCGTTGGTCTCACCAAAAATGAAAAAAGTTCAGCTCGTTACCACTCAGACTGGCTCAATATGATGTATCCACGTCTCCGTTTGGCTCGTAATCTTCTCAAAGATTCGGGTGTTATCTTTATTTCCATAGATGATAATGAACAGGCCAACCTCAAAGCCATCTGTGATGAGATATTTGGGGAGGAGAATTTTGTAGAAACCTTGATTTGGCATTCTTCAACTGGTGGTGGAATTAGATCAAAGTTTGTTAATACGTCTCATCAGTATATACTTCTTTATACGAGAAATATAGAAAAATTACCGATGCTTTATGCTCCCCTATCAGAAGAAGCAACAAAATTATATAATCAAATTGATAGTAAAGGCAGATATCGAGATAAAGATTTTGCATGGAAGAATTCATCTAAAAATATAAATCAAAGATATAAAATAACTGCTCCGGATGGTCAGATTATTGTTCCTAAGCCTGGATATATTGTGCGTTTTATTGAAGAAAGATTTTTAGATGAACTAAGTAAAGGGAATGTAACCTTTAAAGAAACTAAAACGGGGCCATTTGTTACAACAACAGGGGAGCAAGCAAATTGGAATATTTATATTAAAAAATATTTGGGTGATGGGAAAGGTGCACCTGTAAGTGTACTCCCACGCACAAGTGTTGGTTTAAACAATGATGGTACTTCCGAAATTCAGAAAATGTTTGGGGAAAGAGTATTTGAATTTCCAAAATCCACTAAATTACTAACGTATTTATTTGATATAGTCACAGAGAAAGAATCACTAGTCCTGGACTTCTTCGGTGGTTCCGGAACTACAGCAGATGCAGTCATGCAACTGAATGCGGAAGATGGAGGAAATCGTAAGTTTATCCTGTGTACGTTGGATGAGGAAGTAGCCGAAAAGTCTGCTGCTAAAGAAGCAGGTTACGAGACTATCGATCAGATTTCTCGTGAGAGGATTCGTCGTGCTGCTGCCAAGATTCAGGAGGAGCATCCAGAATTAGTTGGCAAGCAAGACTTTGGATTTAAAGCATACAAACTAGACTCTTCCAATTTCAAGGAAGTCTCAGCTCGACCTGATCAGTTTATTCAAGGGGAACTTTTCGACAGTGTATCCAATATCAAAGAAGGACGTTCTGGACTTGATTTGCTCTTCCAAGTTATGCTGACATGGGGCATGGAATTGTCCTTAGCAATCGATTTGAAGAAAGTAGCAGGAGCTGAAGTCTTTGATGTAGATCAGGGTTCACTTATGGCCTGTTTTGAAGACGATATCTCGGAAGAAGTTATCCGATACATTGCTCAAGCACAGCCACTCCGTGCTGTTTTCCGTGATAGCTCATTTGCCCATTCAGCAGATAAGATCAACGTAAGTGAAATCTTCAAAGAATTATCACCTAATACGAAAGTGAAGGTAGTGTAGATTGGAAGAAATTCGAGATTTTAAAGATCGAGATATCGACTATGAGATTAATCTTAAATGTAATTCAATTGATACTGTAAGATCTGCTAGAATCAATACGAGTAAAAGGCTTTATGAATATGCTGAAAAATGGGAATTGATTTTTTTAGCAATGAGTTTAGTATCAACAGGATTATTAGTGTATGCGCTAATTAATCCTGAAAATAAAGCAAGATTAGCTTTGTCGGCTTTATTTTCCATATATTCTCTACTCGTTCAGAATTTTGTTGCTAAGTTGAATTATAATGAGAGAGCGCTGAAATTACATTATCATCAGCTAGAATTAGAAGATTTTCTGCTTGAGTTGAAATCAATTATTTTTCAAAAAGATCTTAATGAAGAGGAGAAAAAAGAGAAATACCAACAGGTAATGTTCAAATATCAAATTAGCCTACGTGGGAATGAAAATCATTCAGATTATGATCACAAGTATGCTAAAAAGTACCAGAAGCGAAAATATAATCAAGATGATTCTCAATCTGATATGGATAAAGTAACAGAAGGGACAATTGAGCAGCATAAGAAAAAGTGTTGGCTCACAAATGCCTTTCTCTGTATTGAAGAATTTATCAAGAGACATGATTTTAGTTGGAATAAATTCATCAGTAGGTTCCAATATTTCCTTATTACTTCTGTTCTGAATTGGTATTTGGTATTTTCTTTTAAATAACAAAGAATAATAAAGAAGATACAATATGAAACTACAATTTAAAAAACAACAATTCCAGTTAGATGCTGTCAATGCCATTGTAGAGCTATTTCAAGGCCAGACCAAACAAACTGGAATCAGGTATATGGCTGATCCAGGTCGTCAAAAGTCAGATGAGGTGGATTTGGTATTGGATGCTTATCGAAATGCTTCGATTCAATTGGATCAGGAAGCTATTCGAAGGAATGTTCATGCCGTACAAACTCTTTTTGGATTACGACCTTCTGAAAGCCTTTCGGTCGATATGGTTGCAGGTTGTCCAGCCTACAATTTTTCTATAGAGATGGAGACAGGGACGGGGAAAACCTATACCTATATCCGTACCATTATGGAGTTAAATAAACGCTATGGCTGGCTTAAGTTTGTCATTGTTGTTCCTAGTGTTGCCATACGTGAAGGGGTTCTAAAGTCTTTACAGATTATGACAAGTCATTTTCAGATGGAGTATGGCAAGCAACCACGCTATTTTGTCTATGATTCCTCCCGTCTAGGAGATTTAGATAGTTTTGCTAACTCGTCTGACCTTCAAATTATGGTCATCAACTCTCAGGCCTTCAATGCAAAAGGGAAAGATGCCAGACGAATCCATTCAGAACAGGAAAGTTTCCGTTGGCGTCGACCAATTGATGTATTAGCAGCCATGAACCCAATCATGATTATTGATGAGCCCCAGTCTGTTGAAGGGAAACAGACTAAAGAACGGCTAAAAGACTTTAAGCCACTATTTACCCTTCGCTACTCAGCTACTCATAAAGAAAAGCATGATATGGTTTATCGACTGGATGCCATGGATGCCTACAACCAAAAATTAGTTAAGAAAATTGCGGTCAAGGCTATCGAACAAGCTGGAACCACTGGGACACAAGGTTATCTGTATTTGCAAGAAATCCTTCCTCAGAAATCTGGTTCTCCAAAGGCTAAGATAGAGTTCGAGGTAAGAACTCAGTCGGGCGTGAAACGTAAAACAAGGATAATTGAAGAACCTTTTGACCTTTATGCCGAATCGGGTAATCTGTCCTCCTATCAAGGTATGACATTGAGTCAATTTAACGCAAGAGACAATAAAATCCAGGTTGGTGCGACGCAGGAATTATATGTTGGAGAGGTCATGGGTGAAGTGGATGAGTCTAGCATGCGAAGAATTCAAATTCGTGAGACCATTAAGAGTCACCTAGAGAAGGAAAGTAGACTTTATAATCGTAGAATCAAGGTGCTTTCGCTATTTTTCATTGATGAGGTTGCAAAATACAAGCAATATGACGCTCAAAATGATCCACACAATGGAGAGTATGCTCAAATCTTCGAAGAAGAGTATGAAAGTCAAGTTAGACAGTTCTTACGTACTCAAGAACCATCTCCTTATTATCGTTATTTGGAATCGCATGTGGATGGCAATGCAGTCCATGCGGGCTACTTTTCAGTCGATAAAGTGAAAAAGTCAGATAAGACGGTATTTGTGGATTATAAATCTGCTAGTGAAAAGAAAAGCAACTCATCAAACGATAAAGATGCCTATGATTTGATCATGAAAGATAAGGAACGCTTGTTGAGTTTCGAGGAACCAGTACGCTTTCTATTCTCGCACTCAGCTTTAAAAGAAGGTTGGGATAATCCCAATGTCTTTCAAATCTGTACCCTTAAACAGTCTTCAGCAGAGACTCGTAAACGTCAAGAGATCGGCCGTGGGATGCGTTTGGCAGTGGACCAAAATGGTGTACGTCAAGACTTGGAACACCTAGGGAATGATGTTCATGAAATTAATAAACTGACAGTTATTGCCAATGAAAGCTACGACCAATTTGCGCGTGGTTTACAAGCAGAGTTGAAAGAGCTGTTAGCTGATCGTCCTGTAAAAGTCGATGTTGCTTTATTTGAAAATAAAGTAATCGAAAACGAAGCAGGAGAAAGAATCAGAATCACCAAAGAACAGGCGGAGTCCATTCAGTATGATTTAATTAATCAGGGTTATATTGATAAGAAAGGTCAACTGACCGCAAATTATTTTACTGCCAAGGAAAATAATCAGTTGAACTTATCAGATACACTTCCTGGCTTTGAGAAACAAGTTGTTGAAGTCCTTGAAAGTATCTACCAGCCTGGAAAATATGAGATTGAAAATGCAAACAATACAACAGTACAGTTCTCTAAGGAAGTAAATAAAGAAAATATCGCTCGAAAAGAGTTCTTATCACTTTGGAATCAAATTAATCGTAAAACAGCTTATCAAGTTACTTTTGATGATACTGAGTTAGTAGAACAGTCGGTTGCTTATATTAATGAGAAGCTAGTGGTTAGTCAGCCGGTATACAATATTACACAAGCAAGTGCAAATCAAATGACCAAAGAAGGTTTAGGGCTAGATGTGGGAGAAAATGATCGTTCTCAGGAGTATGTCGAAAATAGTCAAATTACAACTCAGTATGATTTGCTAGGGGAAGTGGCAGATCATACCGGTCTAACTCGGAAGGTAGTAGCGGAGATTCTGAGTAAGATTTATGTTTATCAGTTTGAAAAGTTCAAAAAAAATCCAGAAGAATTCATTTTAAAAGTATCGAAGTTGATTAATGAGCAAAAAGCAGCTCAAATTATCAAACATATTCAATACAACATTTTAGAAGATGAATATGGTATTGATTTATTCTATGATAATGCAGAAACTGCGAAACTTTCGGATGAGCATTTGCTAGAATCGAAAAAAGGTATCTATAACTTTGTAAAGGTTGATTCGAATACCGAGCGTAAGTTTAAAGAATCCTTAGAACAGTATGAAGATGTTCGTGTGTACGTGAAACTACCTGGGAAGTTTAGCATTCGTACACCTCTTGGAAATTACAATCCAGACTGGGCAATAGCCTTTCGTGAAGGAAGTGTAAAACATATCTACTTTGTGGCAGAGACTAAAGGCTCCATGTCTAGCCTTCAGCTTAAACAATCTGAAAAAGCAAAAATCGAATGTGCAAAAGCGCACTTTAAAGCACTTGCTGAAGCTGGTCTGATTAGTGATCAATATATTTATGGCGTTGTTTCTAGTTATGAAGAATTACTGGGACTTGTAAAATAATAGGTAGTAACCTTCATAAATAAATTTATATCCGATAGTAAAAAAGGATTACTGACCATTATATTTATAGATGAACTTTGTGCTATTCCTATCATCCTCAAACTAGTGTGGCTAGTTCCATTATTTTGAAAGGTAATACTTGAATTAAGTTCATAGCCTTCTCAGCAGCTGTAGGGATTATCTTTGGCCTCCTACCGGCTAATAAAGCTTCAAAACTCGATCCTATCGAAGCTCTTAGGTATGATTAGAAATAACCTCTTGAAATCTTTAGATTTTGAGAGGTTTTATGGTCTTCGAAAAAAGATAGAGAAAAAAATAAAAAAATTGCATTTTTTTCTTGACGTCTGATTTAGGTCATGATATTATAAATAAGGTTTGAAAAAACTGACCTAAGACAGTTGGGGAGCTAGACTCGTAAACATCCAACCGAGGCACAAAACGTAACTATTTTTTGTAACGTATTGTACTTTCGTGTCTAGGTTTAGGTACGATTTTTTTGTGCCTAGCCCAAAAATAAAAACGGAGGTAAAACTACTAATGAGTGAAGCTATTATTGCTAAGAAAGCTGAACAGGTTGCTATCGTCGCTGAGAAAATGAAAGCAGCAGCATCTATCGTTGTTGTTGACTCTCGTGGACTTACAGTTGACCAAGATACAGTTCTTCGTCGTAATCTTCGTGAATCAGGCGTTGAATTTAAAGTTATCAAAAACTCTATCTTGAGCCGTGCAGCTGAAGAAGCAGGTCTTGAAGACCTTAAAGAACTTTTCGTTGGTCCATCTGCAGTAGCATTCTCAAACGAAGATGTTATCGCACCAGCAAAAGTTATTAGCGAATTTGCTAAAGGTGCTGAAGCTCTTGAAATCAAAGGTGGTGTTGTTGACGGTGCGTTCACTTCAGTCGAAGAAATCAACGCTCTTGCATCACTTCCAAACAAAGAAGGTATGCTTTCTATGCTCCTTTCTGTACTTCAAGCGCCAGTGCGCAACGTTGCATACGCTGTCAAAGCGGTTGCAGAAAGCAAAGAAGACGGTGCTGCATAAGCCCATCTTCACAACTCGTAGCCTAAGCTACGTTTAAAACACTATATTAAAAAACACATTTGGAGGAAATCACAATGGCATTGAACATTGAAAACATTATTGCTGAAATTAAAGAAGCTTCAATCCTTGAATTGAACGACCTTGTAAAAGCTATCGAAGAAGAGTTTGGCGTAACTGCTGCTGCTCCTGTAGCTGCTGCTGCAGCTGGTGCTGCTGACGCTGGTGCTGCTAAAGATTCATTCGACGTTGAATTGACATCTGCAGGCGACAAAAAAGTTGGCGTTATCAAAGTTGTACGTGAAATCACAGGCGAAGGTCTTAAAGAAGCTAAAGCTATCGTTGACGGTGCACCATCAGTTATTAAAGAAGGTGTTGCTGCAGCTGAAGCTGAAGAAATCAAAGCCAAACTTGAAGAAGCTGGAGCTTCAGTTACTCTTAAATAATAAGGTAACGACTCAAGTCGCTTCATAAAGAAAGCCAGGGCATCAGCTCTGGTTTTTTATTACGATAAGCGATTATGAGAAACTGATAAATTGATTTGGTTTCCTGCCCAAAATCCTGCCAAAAATTCTTTGGCAGGATTTTTGTTTTAATAAACTTTCGGGGGTAGACACTAGATTGTCTACCCTTTTTTTTGCGTTTCAGAGGTAATTATGCAAAAGGAAGAACAGTCATCACGTCAAATCGTGAAGAGCCATATCATGACCATCATGGGAGTTGATAATCTAAAAGCAACTCAACTGGTAAATGAAATGGAACAAACAGGTTTAATCTGATTTGATGAATTCGGGAATTTTGGAATTTTAGTCTTGGAGGGATAATCATGAAACGTATTATTGCTAATCAATTTCAGACATCAGAGCGTTATTATAAACTCCCAAAAGTCTTGTTTGAAGATTACGCTAAAAAATACGGTCACGAGAACTTTACCATGAGAAACTGGGCAGATTTTCAATACTATAAGGATAAGACGTTGGATTTGGTGATTGCGGTCACAACAGCGAAGTTTACCCTTTTTAATATCCAATCGGTGATTGATTTGACGCAAAAAGACTCTATGGACTTGAAAACGTGGGGCACTCAGAAGACTATGGTCTATCTTGTTATTCCAGATAATGATACTACCTTTCGTTTTCTATCTGCTTTATTTTTCTCTATGGTTTTCTCCACTTTGACCAGACAGGCTGATGTGGACTTTAAAGGGCAACTGCCTATCCATGTTAGAAGCTATCTGGATGAGTTTGCTAATGTCGGAGAAATCCCAGA
>DBFVHV010000277.1:0-6020 GCA_048524165.1 Streptococcus sp. | reverse complement strand
TTGATGACGGAGAACGCTTTGCTTTCTTCCAACTGGCTGCCATTGAGGCTATGGAAAGAATTGACTTTATTCCTGACCTTCTCCATGTTCATGACTACCATACAGCCATGATTCCATTCCTTCTTAAGGAAAAATACCATTGGATCCAAGCTTACCAAGGTATTAGAACAGTCTTCACTATCCATAATATTGAGTTCCAAGGTCAATTTGACAGTGGTATGCTTTGGGAAATTTTCGGTGTTGGTTACGAGCGTTATGCAGACGGTACGCTCCGTTGGAATGACTGTCTCAACTGGATGAAAGCAGGTGTTCTTTACGCAGATCGTGTAACAACAGTTTCTCCATCTTATGCTGGTGAAATCCAAACACCTGAATTTGGTAAAGGTCTTGATCAAATCATGCGCATGGAATCTGGTAAGTTGTCTGGTATTGTTAATGGTATCGATACGGACCTCCTTGATCCAGAAACAGATGCTCACATTCCTTATCATTTCTCAGTGGATGATTTGTCAGGTAAAGCCAAAGACAAGGCAGCTCTTCAAGAACGTGTTGGTCTCCCAGTTCGTGAAGATGTTCCATTGATCGGTATTGTGTCGCGTTTGACTGACCAAAAAGGTTTCGATTTGGTGGTTAACGAACTTCACAATATCTTGCAACATGATGTTCAGATTGTTCTTTTGGGTACTGGCTACAGTGACTATGAGAATTCTTTCTCTTGGTTTGGCCATGCTTATCCAGAGAAAATGTCTGCCAACATTACCTTCAACCTAGAGTTGGCTCAACAAATTTATGCTGGTTGTGACATTTTCCTTATGCCTTCAGCCTTTGAACCATGCGGTCTCTCACAAATGATGTCTATGCGTTATGGTACCTTGCCAGTGGTTAGTGAGGTTGGTGGTCTTCGTGACACCGTTGAACCATACAACCCTGTAACGGGATCAGGTACAGGCTTCTCATTCAGTAATTTCTCAGGTTATTGGATGGTTCAAACCCTTGAAAAAGCTCTCGATGTTTACGAAAATAATGCTGATGCTTGGAAACAACTCCAGCACAATGCGATGACACGTGACTTCTCATGGGATACAGCAAGTTTGGCATATGTTGATTTGTACAAACAATTAGTATAATCCAAAGATAACTTTTCTCGCAAGGGAAAAGTTATCTTCATGTAAAGAACTTGAAAACGCTTCGATATCAATTAGAAAAAGTCAAGATAGTCGCTCCAATCTTGCTACTAAAGCAAATGATAGAGACCTTATCTAAAATTATAACTCTCATTATGTTATAAAAAATTTAACGGTTTTAACAGTTTTGTAAATCAAGATACAGAAACTAAGGTTTCTAATTTTGATTGGCAAGGTTTGGAAGTTTTAAAGACATTTCCAATTCCCCCTTATCCTAATATTCACTCTATAAGATGTGTATCAAAGGTATAGAAATATAAGAAAGGATTTCTATGCAACTCGAAAATTTAACAAAAGAACAACTTATCCGTGATTTTAAAGACACGCTCCACCAAGAACAGTTGATTAAAGTGGCTAAGGCTACACCAACTGAAATTTTCACAGCCTTGGCTGGTGTAATCCGTAAGTATTACACTAACACATGGATTGAACGTAACCATGCGCTTTCAGACAATCAAGAAAAGATTGCTTTCTACTTCTCGATCGAATTCCTTCCAGGTCGTATGTTGGAAACTAACCTCCTCAACCTTGGTATTCTTGACCTTGTTAAAGAAGGTCTCGCAGAACTTGACATCGACTTCCGCGAAGTAGTAGAAGCTGAGCATGACATGGCACTTGGTAATGGTGGTCTTGGTCGTTTGGCTGCTGCCTTCATGGATTCACTTGCGACTACTGGTTACCCAGGTTTTGGTAATGGTCTTCGTTACCGTTATGGACTTTTCAAACAACGTATTGTTGATGGTTATCAAGTTGAGTTGCCAGATGGTTGGTTTGGCTCAACAGGAAACGTTTGGGAAACACGTAAAGACCATGATATCGTTTATGTAAAACTCTACGGTGATGTTGTCCTTGAAAGCAATGAAGAAGGTCGCTTCGTTCCAACTTATAAGAACGCTCAAGTTCTTCGCGCTGTGCCTTACGATGTACCACAAATTGGTTTCCAAAATGGCGTAATCAACAATCTTCGTCTCTGGGATGTTGAAATTCCTGAAGAGTATGAATTGGACTACCCAACTTTGGAAGCTCGCCGTCGTGTGAAAGATATTACAGCCATTCTTTATCCTGATGATACAACGATTGAAGGTAAAGAATTACGTTTGGTTCAGGAATACTTCATGACAAGTGCAGGTCTCCAAACCATTATCAAATCATACCTCAAGATGGGCTTGCCATTGAAAGATATCCACGAAAAGGTCTCTGTTCACATCAATGATACTCACCCTGCGGTTGCACCAGCTGAATTCATGCGTCTCCTCCTTGATGAATACGGTCTTTCATGGGAAGATGCTTGGAATGCGACTGTTAAGACAATGAGCTACACTAACCACACAATCCTTCAAGAAGCTCTTGAAAAATGGGATCAACAGCTCTTCAAACGTGTTCTTCCACGTGTTTACCAAATCATCTTGGAAATCGACAACCGTTATGTAGCTGAAATGGCTGGACGTGGTGTTGCTGCAGATGTTATCGAACGCACACGTATCGTTAAGGATAACCAAGTACATATGGCTAACTTGGCTATCATTGGTGGTCATTCAGTCAACGGGGTTGCCAAACTCCACACCGAACTTCTTAAAGAAGATACGCTTCACGACTTCTATACTATTTATCCTGAAAAATTCAATAACAAGACAAATGGTATCGTTCAACGTCGTTGGACACAAATTGCAGCTCCTGAACTTTCAGCAGCAATTGATGATGTGATTGGTGATGGATGGCGTAAAGATATCCATGAGCTTGAAAACCTTAAAACTTACTTGGATGACAAGAAAGTCTTGAACCAGTTCTATCAAGTTAAGAAGACTGCTAAACAACGTTTGGCAGACTACATCAAGGAAACAACAGGCGTTGAAGTGTCTACAGATGCTATTTTTGACGTTCAGGTTAAACGTCTTCACGCTTACAAACGTCAATTGCTTAACCTCCTTCACATTATCAAACTTTATTGGGATCTTAAAGATAACCCAGATAAAGACATGGTACCACGTGTATTCATCTTTGGTGCCAAAGCTGCGCCTGGTTATCACTTCGCAAAATCAGTTATTAAACTCATCAACGAAGTTGCCAATCTTGTTAACAATGATGAAAGCCTTCAAGGCAAACTTAAAGTGGTCTTCCTAGAAAACTACCGTGTAAGCCTTGCAGAACTTATCATTCCAGCAGCAGATGTCTCTGAACAAATCTCATTGGCTTCTAAAGAAGCATCTGGTACTTCAAACATGAAATTCATGATGACTGGTGCTATTACCTTGGCAACACTTGACGGTGCCAACATTGAAATCAAGGATGAAGTTGGAGATGAGAATATTGTCATCTTCGGTATGGACAAGGACAAAGTTTATGAACACTATGCACGTCACGATTATTATTCTCGTGCAGTTTATGAAAATAATCCTGTCATTCGTCGTGTTGTTGATACTTTTGTCAACGGTACGATTCCAAATGCTCAGTCAGAAGGTACTGAAATCTATGAAGCGCTTATCACACATAACGATGAATACTTCCTCTTGGAAGATTTCGAAGCTTATGTAGAAGCTCAAGAGAAAATCGATGCGCTTTATCGTGATCATGACAAGTGGGCACGTATGAGCTTGGCAAATATTGCTAAATCTCATAAATTCACTTCAGACGATACGATTACAGAATACGCTAAAGAAATTTGGGAATTGAAGAAATAAGCGATAGCTCATGAATCACAAAGAGACAACGACTAGGAATAGTCGTTGTTTTTATGCTTTTTAAGAAGAAAGACGATATGGAATCCAAGTAACATTAAGAAAGTGATTTTCAATTGAAATGTATCTTTATCCCAACCTTAGTCCTCGAAACTTGCAACCGTCTTTTAGAATGTTATAATGACCTATAGGTATAAGCATCAAAAAGGAGGGGAATTTATGGCTTTACGTAGCCAATTAATTACCAAGGAGTTTCCAGAATTAGATAGGGTGGAGCGTCTAAATAATGAGGCCTTTCCAGAGGAAGAGCGGATTCCATTAAGCGACTTTTTACAATTGGATGGCCGTGAAGATTATCATTTCTTTGCCTTTTACGATGAGGATGATTTTGTTGGCTTTGCCTCAGTTCTCTACAACGCTAAAGTATTTTATGTAAGTTTCTTTGCCATTGTCCCTCAAATGCGGAGTCATGGTTATGGAAGTGAGATTATTGATAAACTGGTAGAGTTTTATGGTCCAGCTCGTTCTATGGTTTTAGAAGTTGAGCGTTTGGATGAACCCAATGACAATCCAGAGCAACGTGCGGCGCGTTGGGATTTCTATAAGCGTAATGGTTTCAAGACGTCCAATGCTTTCTTGGAGTATGAGGGCTTGAGCTTTGAGATTCTCTATCGTGGAGATCACTTTGAGGAAGAAGCCTACAGAGAGATATTCCATAAGCTTCAGGAAAATGCTTATTTTGACTTCAGTATTAAACATCGTCGCTTGAGTGATTTATAAAAAATTGAGTTAAACAGGTACTAATTGGCCTGTTTTTCATTTACTTTCAGACTTGACCAATCGTTTTCAGAATATTTTGTCGTCCTATGCTATAATGGAAGTACTATGAAGAAAGTAATTTTACAGTATTTGGCAAGTGCCCTGACTGTAATCCTCATACTTAGTCTTGTGGTTTTCGACCGTCGTCGAAACCAATACTTGGTCAAAAAGGTTAATGATCCCGAGATTTCCTATATTTATCAGAATTCTCTTGAAAATCTGGACAAACTAGCTCTGAGTCGAGCTGGGATCATTCAATCCTATCAACTCGATCCCCTGTCAGTTAGGAAGGAAGACGGGAAGATTCGTCTAGCTCTCCACGTCAATCATTCCTATGATATGCAGGTAAATCTTGTCCTTAAGGCTGATATTTATGGTGATCTATCTGTGGTTGAAGCGACTCCTTCAAAGGCTTTAAAACTGGCTTTGGAGGATGAGCCTTATCAGAAACGGTTGACCTTAATTTCGCAAAAGGCTGAAGTTATTATAACTCGTGATCACTGGGATCAAGGCGTTAAACCGGCCTATGTGGCTCAGGTCAGAAGTAAGATGAAGAAGACTTCTTTGAACCAGTTGGATAAGGTTCTGCAAGAAATCGACCAAGAAAGTAAGGAAGTGGGTTCTGATACCTATACGGCCTTTTTCCAAGCTTCTCAACTGCCCAATCGTGACAAGCTCAATTTGGTTATGGAGCACATGCAGGTTTATGTAGACAAGTATCAGTTCCTTCAATTAGGAAAGTCAGGTTATAAATTTTCCAAGCAACTTGAGCCAACCAGCCCTTTTTACAGTTACTTCCGCGAGGCTATTATGGAGACTTATCAGACGGATTTAGGACTGGGCGAGGATGAATTGGGCATCAAGCTCCACCTTTTTAGGTCATGGATTGATAAACAGTCTATGGATTACATTAGGACCAATTACAAGGGCAAGACAGACTTGGATAAACTTCTATCCTATAGTAAGGACAAGAAGATTAAATTGGATTATACTACAGGTGCTTCTTACCATAACCGAAGTTTGGGTGATTTCACCTATCCGCAAAATATGAAAATCCAGCTACCTCAGACCAGTGTCATGGGTCCTTATGGTGTTAGTAACTCCCGTTTTATTGAATTCATTGTCAATATGGATACAGAACAATTTGTTTCTGAGTGGAATGTCTACAAGACCAAAAAAGACGGTAGCATTGACTCTAACCCTAAGCACTATAAGATTGAGGATGGCGCTGAAATTGCCGATACGAGTTCAGCTAACTACGGCTTATCTAAGGGGTTGAATGCTGACTTACCAGCCTATCTCAATAATAGCCATACCTATCTTGATGTTCGTCACCCTGCTG
>DBFVHV010000276.1:0-3395 GCA_048524165.1 Streptococcus sp. | reverse complement strand
GGATGATGACGGAGTTGCGTGCCCGTCGCATGATTGATAAGCTCAATCTCATGAATCAGGATCAGATTCGTGTGGTGCGTGATGGACAGCTTGTTTCTATCGATCCTAAGGATATTGTCTTGGATGATGTCATGCTCTTGTCTGCGGGTGAGCAGGTTCCAAGTGATGCCGTGGTTATTGATGGGATGGCTGAGCTTAACGAGGCTATGCTGACTGGTGAGAGTGATCACATTCTAAAGAAAGATGGGAAGGAGTTGCTCTCAGGTTCTTATCTTGTGAGCGGTCAGGTCTATGCTAAGGTCATTAACGTAGCTGAGGACAATTACGCCAACAAGCTCATGTTAGAGGCCAAAACGCATAAGCCAATCGTGTCCCGTATCCTTTATAATATGGACAAGATTGCTAAGTTTACGGGAAAGATTGTTATACCATTTGGGCTTGCACTCTTTTTCGAGGCTTACATGATTAAGCAGCTCTCTCTTCAAGAGTCGGTCGTTACCAGTTCGACAGCCCTTCTGGGAATGTTGCCTAAGGGAATTGCCCTTTTGACCATTACATCTCTTTTGACGGCTGTCATTAAGCTTGGGATGAAACACATCCTGGTGCAAGAGATGTACTCTGTTGAAACCTTGGCTCGTGTAGACGTGCTTTGTTTAGATAAGACAGGGACGATTACACAAGGAAAGATGACAGTTAAAGGTCTGGAACTACTGTCAGAGCGTTTTACGAAAGAGGAGTTGGAGCGTTTGCTTGCGGCTTATATGCAACATAGCAAGGATAAAAACGCAACAGCTCAGGCTATTCGAAATGCTTATGAGGGACTTGAACATCATTATCAGGTAGGTGACGTTATTCCATTTTCAAGCGATCGTAAATGGGGTGCAGTGAGCGTTGATGGGCTTGGAACTCTCTTTTTGGGAGCACCTGAGATGCTTCTTAAGGAAAATCCCAAAGCAGTCAATCAGGCTCAGGCACGAGGGTCTCGTGTTTTGATTTTGGCTTGGAGTCAGTCAGGTGTTACTACAGAGACCATGATTTTGCCGAATGATGTCGAAGCTTTGACCTTACTTGAAATTGCCGACCCTATTCGTGAGGATGCTGCAGAAACTCTGGAATACCTGCGTTCAGAAGATGTGACGCTTAAGATTATTTCTGGTGACAATCCAGTGACGGTTTCTCATATTGCTCATCAAGCTGGTTTTGCCGACTATCAGAGCTATATTGACTGTTCTAAGGTCAGGGATGAGGAGTTGGAGGCTTTGGCTGAGGATACTGCGATTTTTGGTCGTGTATCTCCGCATCAGAAGAAGTTGTTAATCCAAACCCTTAATGCCAATGGGCATACCACAGCTATGACTGGTGACGGTGTCAATGATATCTTGGCACTGCGTGAAGCGGATTGTTCGATTGTTATGGCAGAGGGAGACCCTGCAACACGCCAGATTGCTAACTTGGTGCTTATGGATTCTGAGTTTAAGGACATTCCTGAAATTCTATTTGAGGGACGCCGTGTGGTTAATAATATTGCCCACATTGCACCTATTTTCCTCATTAAAACTGTTTATTCCTTCCTTTTGGGGCTTATCTGTATTGGCAGTATTGTTTTTGGAAAGGCAGAGTACCTCTTGGTCTTTCCATTCATTCAGGTTCAGATGACCTTGGCAGGTCAGTTTATCGAGGGTCTTCCACCATTTGTTTTGACCTTCGAACGTAATATTCGTCCTGTTGAGAAACATTTCCTCAGACGTTCGCTCCAGTTGTCTATTCCTAATGCCTTGATGCTGGTTATCAGTGTTCTTATTTTCCATCTATCTCAGGTCTATCTTGGCATGAGTAATACAGACATGCTGACGCTGTCTTATTATATGATGGGATCAACGGGTGTTCTTGCCGTTATTCGTGCTTGTATCCCCTTGAATAAGGGGCGCGTGGCCTTGATTATCTACTCAGTCTTTGGTTTCTTGATCAGTTCCTACTATCTTCGAGATGTGATTGAAATTTCAACACTTAATAGCTACACTTTGCCAATCTATTTGGTCGCAATGGCTATCTGTACACCGCTTTTCTTCTGGATTAGCTATAAACAAGGTGCTTTCCAAAAAGCATAAAGCAAAACTCAGGCTTGCTAACAGGCTTGAGTTTTTTGATAGATAGACAGTAGGAAAATCCTTGATGGGCGCTAGGTATGGTACAATAGAGGCATGAAAATAGTAGGTCACTTGACGCCAAAAGTCATTAAAGCTTTTGATTTGGACTACAAGCCTGGTGAAGAAATCACGCTGTCTGCACAACGTAAGAAGCATATGGAAAAACATCGCCAGGAATTTAGTGATTTTGATGCCACCTATGAACGTATTAATGGTAATGTTTTGGTAGCGGTCAGATTATGTGATAAACTTAATGTCCGAACCATGTTTGTGATTAAAGATTCTAAGCTGAAAAACTATCTAAATGCTGGTAGAGCGAAGAAATTGTGATATAATATGGGTAAGGAATAACAACGAGGGCGGAAGAGGCAGCCGCCACACCTTCGGGTCTGAAAGAGATGCAGGACTGTCACCCTGCCGTTGTTTATCAAACCAAGAAGTCCCTTTGGGGGCTTTTTTATTTTGTATAGCTAAGGGACAAGACTATATCACTCTCTGGATTAGCTATAGACGAATCTTATAGGAAAAGAATTGTCAAAATTAACAGAAAATTCTTGACATCTTTTTAAAAAGGAGTACAATAGTTAGTAAATCAGAAAGTAACTGGTCTTAGATTTTCAGGGAGCCTGCGGTGATTGTGAGTAGGTAATCGAGATGAGCGAACATTGGGCTGATTGGATGATAATGAGAAGGTAACACATATTCTTCTCGGTTGGCACCCCTTACCGTGCAACTCCTTGTTAGAGGAGATAGAGATGATGGTCATTTTTTTGAGACCATTAACTGAGGTGGTACCGTGTTAAACTAGATTTAATGCCCTCACAGAGTTTTTCTCTGTGAGGTTTTTTGTTTACTTTTATCTCTAAAGGTCTACTTACCTTAAAGAAGTGTTATTTCATTGTTCAATGAAAGGTTGGGTATGTATGGATGCATTAAGCAATATTCGAATTGAGATTGATCATATTGATAGTCAGTTAATCCGACTACTGGCCCAACGTCAAAGACTTGTGGAAAAGGTAGGACGGCTTAAGCCCAAGGGAGACAAGGTTGCTGTCCAGGCTAGTGATCGTGTCGCACAAGTCATAGCTAACCGTCGTAAGGAGGCACTAGAGCTTGGCTTGTCACCAGATGTGGCTGAAGGTGTTTGGAGAAGCATGATTAAAGCCTTTATTGCTTTGGAAGAGAAAGTGAACAAAGAATACTAATGGTGCCGATACATCCTAAAAAGGAGTCTTGTATCAGTCTTAT
>DBFVHV010000275.1:0-3039 GCA_048524165.1 Streptococcus sp. | reverse complement strand
TCAAGACGCTTTCTCCCAAAAAAGTGCAAATTGGATAGCTAACTCCGCGATTCGATCCTTACCATCTAAGTCCTCATGACTTGATAAGGTTCGAATATCCCATTTTTCTTCTGAGAGGTGGTCTGCTGCGTAGAAGAAATGGCAGAGCTCAAAGCCCCGAAAAGCTGCTAAGGCTGCCACTGCTGAACATTCCATATCCACACAGATGGCTCCTGCTTCCTTTCGACGTTTCACCTTGTCGATGGTTTCCCGGTACGGTGCATCTGTCGTCCACACTTTTCCTGACTGATAGGAAACCTTGTGACTATCCAGAAAGGATTGGAAGAGAGGGAGGGTTTCCTTATTCACTTCCACTTCATCACTAGCCGGAAGATAGTGGTAACTGGTGCCTTCATCCCGAAGAGCAGCTGTTGGAATGATGATGGAGGTCGCTTCGATATCCCTGTCCAAAACTCCACAAGTTCCAAAGAGAACGAGTTTTTCCATCCCAAATTGAATCAAATCCTCTATAATTCCTACACAGGAAGCAGCCCCAACTGGTGCATTAAAGACAGCAATCTGTTGGTCTCCAATAGTAATCCCATAGACAATGACTTCAAAGTTAGCCATAGAGGTTCTTGTAATCTCATCATGTTCGTAATTCTCAAGCAAGCGCGCAAAGGTCACTCTTGAAAAGCAAGAGATGACCACTTTTGGAAATCCCTCAATTGGTTTGTGTAGGTCTTGTGGATTGATAATCGCTTGTCTATTCGCATCAAATTCAGTTAGTAGCATACGTGACCTCCTTAGTTTTAGGACCCATTATAACATAATAAAATCAGACCCAAAAGTGTGGTCTGATTCTAACACTATTTAGTCTTCATTCTCCAAATCGTCTAGCTGTTTTTCAAGACGCTTTCTCTCATATCTTCCCAGTTCAGCGAGAGCCCAATTCATAAAGAAAACAACGGGAGCATACAACGTATAAGTAACTACCCAAGCCATGAGATATCTAGGATCCAAGGGATTATTATGATAGACATTGTGGTTTGACTGATAGTTAACCATCATCATTATAAGGGTGATAAGCCCAGCCACCAGTAAACAACCTAAGACTGTTATACTCGAACCTCCAAAAGCATTTACAGCAAGACGTTCAGCTCTATAAATAGACCAAATCCATGCTATCAACAATGGATAAAGTAAGTAATCAGCAGAGATGACACCATTGTTAAAGAGGGAGCCATAAACTAAGCATGCAAGTGTCCCTGCACTCATTATGTAAAAACATTCGGCAGTAACTTTATTATTTAGAGCTTTTTCGCGTTCATGTGTAACCTTATTAGCAACCAGTTTAAATTTCATCATCTTTACTTCCTTTCTAAATCTCCCAAAACAGTTGATCCAAAGTCCTATCCAGTGTTTTGCAAATAGCAATGCATAAGGCTAGGCTGGGATTGTACTTTCCAGCTTCAATCAATCCGATGGTTTGTCTTGTTGCACCTACCGCTTCAGCCAAGTCTCCCTGGGTCATATCATGCTCTGCTCGTGCTGCTTTTAAGCGTAAATTCTTTGCCACATGACCCCTCCTTTTCAGCATATTTGATATTTTCTTCGAAATCGTTTAGGTTCCCCATCTCTTTTCATTTATATTATACACTATATATTTCTATTTGCAATATATATGTGTCATATTTTTAGAAATAAATTGCAAAATAAAAAGCCGAGATTTCTCTCAGCTTCTTAACTCGTTTAACTTAAGCAGGGGTTACATCCAAGCTCTCACCAATAGCCGCAAGGCGTTCGATAACATCTTCTTGGCTCAAACCATTTTCAGAGACATAACGATTGCGTGGATGAACACGGCATTCGTGTGAGCAGCCACGGAGATATTTGTCTTCATTTTCCTCTGAAGCAAGGATACGGCGGTTACAGAATGGGTTGCCACAGTTGACATAGCGTTCACAAGGTGTGCCATCGAACCAGTCCTTACCGACAACGATAGGGTCTACATGGTTGATATCAACGGCAATACGCTCGTCAAAGACATACAACTTACCATCCCAAAGTTCCCCTTGAACCTCTGGATCTTTTCCGTAAGTCGCAATACCACCAGGCAATTGGCCAACATCTTTGTAGCCTTCACGGACCATCCAACCTGAAAATTTCTCACAGCGGACACCACCAGTACAGTAAACAACCACGCGCTTATCCATGAACTCTTCTTTATGGTCGCGGACCCATTGTGGCAATTCACGGAAGTTGCGAATGTCTGGACGAATGGCTCCACGGAAGTGACCAAGGTCATACTCATAGTCGTTACGTGTATCGAGGACAACAGTGTCCTCATCTAAAAGAGCATCTTTAAACTCTTTTGGTGACAAGTAAGCACCTGTAGTCTCAAGCGGATTGATGTCGCTGTCAAAGTTGTCATCCTCTAAACCAAGGTGGACGATTTCCTTCTTGTAACGAACAAACATCTTCTTGAAGGCTTGCTCTTCTTCCTCATCAATCTTGAACCAGAGGTCCTCCATCCCTGGAAGGCTGTGAACGTAGTCCATGTATTTTTGAGTGGTTTCATAGTCACCAGAAACCGTTCCATTGATTCCCTCGTCAGCGACCAAGATACGTCCTTTCAAACCGATTGACTTACAGAAAGCCAAGTGGTCAGCCGCAAATTGCTCAGCGTTTTCGATGGGAAGGTATTTATAATAAAGCAATACTCGAATAGGTTTTGCCATTGTATTTCCTCTTTTCCAGTATCTCTGTTATTTTTTATAACTCTGCAATTCCTGTCACACCCACATAAATCTGGGAAATTTTATACCATGTACGATAGTCTACCACACCTGTCGTTGAACGATTATGCATACCACTTAAAGCCCCTGTTTTTGGGGCTTTTTCTAATTATATACTTTTTGCAGTCAAAAAAAAAGAGAGGACCGAAGCCCTCTCCCTAATCTTATACAATACTCAAATACAATCCATCAATAGGTTTGCCATAGGTTCCAGCATATCCATCCTGTTTCTTTCCCTCTGGGGAAATGCCTGTTTCATTGT
>DBFVHV010000274.1:0-1778 GCA_048524165.1 Streptococcus sp. | reverse complement strand
CTGACTTCTTACGTGTCACTTCACGAGCACGCTTAGCGGCGATACGGGCCTTAGAAGCCAGAATTCCTTTTTCAACAATCTTTTTAGCGATAGCAGGATTTTCCAAGAGGAAGCGACTTAGGGCTTCACTGAAGAGACGATTGGTAATCTTAACCACTTCAGAGTTTCCAAGTTTGGTCTTGGTTTGACCCTCAAACTGTGGATTCGGATGTTTGACAGAGATGATAGCAGTCAAGCCTTCACGAACATCATCCCCAGTCAGATTATCATCTTTTTCTTTGAGAATCTTATTCTGACGTGCATAATCATTAATCACCCGAGTAAGTGCCGTACGGAAACCTTGTTCATGAGTACCACCTTCATGAGTGTGGATATTATTGGCAAAACTCATCACCGTTTCATGGTAGCCCGTCGTATACTGCATAGCAACTTCGACTGAAATGCCATCCATCTCACCATCTGTGTAGATAGGCTCATCAAAGATAACGTCTTTGTTTTCATTGATGTACTTCACATAAGATGTGATTCCACCCTCATAGTGATAATGTTTCTCTTGTTCAAGACCTTCACGCTTATCTGTAATAGAGATACGTAGACCCTTGTTCAGAAAGGCTAGCTCTTGGATACGTTTAGCTAATTTTCCAAAGTCAAACTCCGTTGTTTCTTGGAAAATTTCTGGATCTGGCGTAAAGTGAACAGTCGTTCCATGTTCGTCAGTTTCACCAATAATCTTTAAGTCATCTACCACAACTCCTCGTTTATACTCTTGGAAGTGGATATGACCGTTTTTATAAACCTTAACATCAAGCTGAGTTGAGAGGGCATTAACGACCGAAGAACCAACCCCGTGCAAACCACCAGAGACCTTATAACCGCCTCCGCCGAATTTACCACCAGCGTGAAGAACTGTAAAGACTGTCTCAACAGCAGGACGGCCTGTTTTTTCTTGAATGTCAACTGGGATACCACGACCATCGTCAACAACCGTAATAGAATTATCGGGTTCAATAAAAACTCTGATATGCGTGGCAAAGCCTGCTAAGGCCTCATCGATTGAGTTATCGACAATCTCCCATACCAAGTGATGCAAGCCTTCTTTTGAGGTCGATCCAATATACATTCCTGGGCGCATACGTACCGCTTCAAGTCCCTCTAAGACCTGAATCTGGCTGGCATCATATTCTTGCGCTTTTTCTTCAAGATTTTTTAATTCATCAGTCATCTATGTCACAATCTCCAATAATGATTTATGGCCATCAACAAGCAAGGTATCCAGACCCGCTGCTTCTCCAGCCTCTATGTCTATCTGGCGGTCACCAATGACCAAGCCATGTTTAATATCGTATTTTTTAATTAAATAAAGGAAACTATCTGGACTAGGTTTTCTAGCAAAACCATTTTCAGAAGTTACAACCTCTGTAAAATAATGAGCAATCTCTGCTCTATCAAGGATATCTAGCACCAAGTGATTACGGTGGCTAACCAAGAAATTACGTCCGCCCTCAGCCACAATCTTAGCAAGGACATCCTTAGCACCTTCAAAAAGCACAGGTTCTTGTAAATGTTTGGCTTCCTCTTGCTTATAGAGGGTTCGAAAATCAGTTATATCAGGCGCAAACTTGGCAATGGCAGTACTCGTTGATACCTTAAGGGCATCATAGACCGCCTGACTTTCTGCTGTACGCTCAAATTGTTCTAAAGTTGCTAGAAAGGCTTGGGTTGATACCTGGTAATTATCCAACAAGGTACCACCTAAATCCCAGATATAATCTCCATAA
>DBFVHV010000273.1:0-1877 GCA_048524165.1 Streptococcus sp. | reverse complement strand
ATACTATCAAGGAGTTGCGCCTGCATCTCACGACTTGACACCGTCTCAGTCTTTTCCAAGATACGGTCAGCAAGCGTTGATTTACCATGGTCAATATGAGCAATAATCGAGAAGTTACGAATCTTCTCCTGTCGTTGTTTTAATTCTTCAATATTTGGCATTTTATTCTTTCCTAGTTCTTACTTGTGATTGTTAAAAACGAATCGTTACCTTCTATTATACAAAAAAGACAGGCATTTGCCTATCTCTAATATCTGCATTCTGAGCGCATTTAATCCTTCTTATTTCTTAAAAGTATCGTTATAGTGCTTATCAATAATAGCTGAACGCTTGTTCTCTGTTGAACTACTTGAAAATGGAGCTAAACCAAAGGCTAGTACAACAATTCCCAATAAAATAAGACTAAAAAAAGGGTGCTCAGTAATATAGTGTAAAATGTCTGACATAGGAATACTCCTTTAAAACCTTAATTAATTACGATTATATTATCAGAAATATTATGTTTTATCAAGCGAAAAAAGAGAGCCTTTCGCTCTCCCTTTTAATCTTAATGGAATTGCATACCACCATCAACGATGATTGTTTGACCTGTGATGTAGTTTGAGTCAGGTCCAGCTAAGAAGCTAACTGCAGCTGCCACATCTTCAGGTTCAGACAAACGTTTGAGGGTAATATCTTTAGCAAAAGTTTGCATACCCCACTCGTCATCTTTACCAGCATTTTTACCAACTTCGTGGGCAATGTCAAACATCATTGGAGTCTTAACGATACCTGGTGCATAAGCATTTACAGTGATACCTGAATCAGCCAAGTCACGCGCCAAAGTTTGAGTAATACCACGAACTGCGAATTTAGTTCCACCATATACAGTTAAGTTAGGGTTACCTACGACACCTGCTTGTGAAGTCGCATTGATGATTTTACCTCCGTGACCAAGTGCTTTAAATTGTGCTTGAGCAGCTTGTGCACCCCAGATAACGCCACCAACATTAATGTTAAATGTACGTTGGAACTGTTCTTCAGTAATAGTGTCAAGTGGTGTTGTTGGTGCCACACCAGCATTATTAACGACAACATTCAAGTCGCCAAAGTGATCAACTACTTTTTGGAAAGCTGCTGCCACCTCAGCTTGTTTAGACACATCAGCTACAACCGCAAATGCTTTGTCTGCTGACAATTCAGCAACCGCTTTTTCTGCAGTTTCAGCGTTGTAGTCCAATACCCCAACTTTAAAACCATCTTCAACCAAACGTTTTGCAATCGCAAAACCAATACCTTGACCTGCACCTGTAACAATAGCAACTTTTGACATACGAAATCCTCCTCTACCAATTGTAGTCACAAGCTCAATTAAAAGCCCTATCTCAATTGGAATACGCTAAGTTAATCAAGTTCTGGCAAAGTCATTTTCATAGGCTTTGTCTTAACTCAATGAGAATTTTACTACTTTGTGAAAACGTTGTTAAGTAATTATCATACTTTTCTGAAAACAACTAAGACCACCGCAGGTGGTCTATTTTCTATTATTTTTCAAACGTAAACCCTAGTGCTTCCATATCGTCCAAGCCACCTAAGTTGGTAACCTTAGTATAGCCTCGTTCTTTCAGTACTCCTGAAGCAAATTCAGCACGAGGTCCCATTTTACAATAAAGATAAATTGAATCGTCTTTTTTAGCTGGAATGTCAGCAGTGAAAAACTGCGTGTGAGGTATTAATAAGGCATCCTTAACATGACCTTCTGCATACTCTTCTGGAGTTCTGACATCAATTAATAGTCCATCCTGAACTAAATCTGATTGAATCTGTACGATATCCATCCTACTCACCAAACCAAATCTTAATTTCTCGAGCCGCAGATTCTTCCGAATCAGAGCCAT
>DBFVHV010000272.1:0-2149 GCA_048524165.1 Streptococcus sp. | reverse complement strand
GTGTGATTGTGACGACTATCCAGAAAATCACAACCATGATGCGCAAGTTCCAAGAAGGTAAATACCAAAAGGATTCGGAAAAAATCAAGGACCTTCGTGTGGCTTTCGTTGTGGATGAATGTCACCGAGCAGTTACGCCTCAGACCCAAAAAGACATCAAGGGCTTTTTCCACAATTCGCTCTGGTATGGCTTTACTGGTACACCGATTTTCAAGGAAAACAAGCGCAAGCAATTAGGTGATTTGGCACAAACGACCCACCAACAATATGGCGAACGCCTTCATGAGTATACGGTCAAAGAAGCTATCCATGACGGGGCAGTTCTGGGATTCAAGGTAGACTATCGGAATACCATTATTTCGCCTATTCCTGAGAAAGATCTTCCTGACTCTGTCTATGAAGATAAAGAACACATGCTGGAAGTACTGGATGCTATCCTAAACAAAAGTTATCAACAGTTGGGCTTTCCAAAAGGTGTGGGCAAGACCTACGAGGCTATCTTAACCGTTAAGTCCATTCCACAGGCTCAGGCCTATTACAATCTGCTCAAGAGTATCAAGGCAGGACACGAACGTGTCAAGGTGTCAGATCGAGCTCAGCGAGTGCTACTTGACTTTCCAAAGGTGACGGTCACCTACTCTGTGTCAGAAAATGAAGAAGAGTCTATCGCCTACCAAGACCACATGAAACAGGTCATGGACGACTACAATCAAGAGTATGGGACCCATTTTAATATGGCTGATTTGCGTGGTTTTAACACGGATATCAATAATCGTTTAGCTAGAAAGCTAGATAAATACATTCCTCGTAATGAGCAGTTGGATTTGGTTATCGTCGTTGACCGTCTTTTGACCGGTTTTGATGCCCCATGTTTGTCGACTCTCTTTATCGACCGTAAGCCTATGCGTCCACAGGATTTAATTCAAGCCTTTAGTCGCACCAACCGCATCTTTGACAGTAAAAAGCGTTATGGTCATATTATCACCTTCCAAAGACCAGAGGCCTTTAAAGAGGCTGTGGATAACGCTCTTAAGCTCTACTCAAATGGTGGTGAAAATGACGTTACTGCCCCAGATTGGGAAGAAGAAAAAGCCAACTTCATCCAAGCCTGGATAGACTTTCAAGTAAAAGTGGAAGATGTGGAAAACTATGTCATCACGATTGAGCAGGCCACTAGCCCACAACTCCGTCGCATTGCCAAGGCTTACCAAACCTTTGACAAGTATCTGGCATCTATCCGTCTCTATAGCGAATACGATGAAGCGGCTATCTATGCAGAGACAGGGCTATCAGATGAAAAGCTCGAAACCTATCTAGGAATCTATCAAAATATCCTAGCAGAGCTCAAAAGCCGAGCTGAAGACGATGGTGATGATAATCTCTTTGATATCCACTACGAACTGGAATCCGTCCAAGTCGACGAGATTAACTATGCTTACATCCTGACCCTGATTCAAAGTATGATTCAGCAGGAAGAGGATAGTCCACAGGCCCTCAGTGACAAGGATATCGAAACGGTTGATAACTATATCCAGAGCCTGGAACGCACCAATCCTAAACTAGCTGAAATCATCCGAAACCTGTGGAAAGAAGTCCAAGCCAATCCTAAAGATTACCAAGGACAATCTATCACTGGCGTCTTAGACACTATGATTGAAGCCATCATCGACGACCATCTCAAACGCTTTGCCAGAGAATGGTATGTCGGACTCGATGAACTTCGTTACTATGTCCAACACTATCGTAAAGGTGCCAAGAAGCAATCAGGCGAAAGCCAGCTCACCAAGAGCCAACGCTACAAAGACTACAAAGCAGAAACAGCTGATGCCCTCAACCCGCTCAGCTACAAAAAACAGATCAAAGAAGCTTACACCAAACTCATTGAAGAGGTGATTGAACCATTGAGAGTGGGGAGGTAGAGTAATAACTAAGGAGGAATAAATGAGTTGGACTAGTATATTTGCAGGAGTTGCAGCATTTACTTCAGTTGTCAATGTGTTTGTAACTATTATAAATAATAAAGCTCAAATGAGGGCCCAAATTATAGCAAGTTCTCGGGTTCAATGGATTAAAGAAGTTAGAAATATCTACACAAACTTTTTAAAGTTAAGTACGGAATTTCATAATGAATTACTGTTTCTAAACGAGT
>DBFVHV010000271.1:0-2132 GCA_048524165.1 Streptococcus sp. | reverse complement strand
TTGTCTGGTGTAAGATTCTCATGCTCCAAGACATGACCGACACCTGAAGCCTTTGAGATACCAGTTGCTACCACATCAGATGAGTGTTCGTGCCATGGCACCGAGCGAACCTTGGCTGCGAGTTCCTCCGGCAACTCAAGGTCACCATCATTTTCTGCGAAAGTCCACATGTGGTAGACATCATTAGACAAATGGAAATCTGGCTCAACGTCACAAAGACCATAGATAGGCACCATAGCATCATCAATCAATTCTGAACGTTCTGAGACAACTGGCTTATCCTTACCAGCGAAGCCCCAAGCAATCCCAATCTCTTTGCACCAAGCAACAAAAGCCTCAGTAACTTCACGAGCAAGGGGCTGATTATAAATTTCTTCCCCTTTTCGGTTAATGACATAAGTTCCATTGATTGTTACAAAATAATCAGGTTCTAAATCCAGAATTTCCTCAACTACACCATAGTAGCCACGTCCTGTAGCGATCCCTGTCAAGATTCCTTTTTCTTTAAGTCCTTTGAAAACAGCCTTAATAGACTCTGGAATATAACCTGTTTTTTTGACACGAAGGGTGTCATCAATATCAAAGAAAACAATCTTAGTCTTCTTGGCCTTGTATTTTGTTTTTGCATCTACTGGCATTGTAAATCTCCTTTACAGTATCAAAATCTAGCGCTAGGTACTATTCAAGAGGCAGCCCTAACAAAAGACCATGCGATGTTTCCATTATATCATTTCTTAAAGCTAAAAAGCAAAAAATCATCTAAGACCAGGTCAGTCTTAGATGATTGGTGTTTTAACGGTTAACACTCTTGATAATACGTTTAATGTCACGCTCTTGTTCGCGACGTTTGATTGACTCACGTTTATCGTAATCATGCTTCCCTTTGGCGATACCAAGTAGAACCTTGGCAAAACCATTTTTTAGGTAAACCTTAAGTGGGACTAAGGTCATTCCTGTTCCTTTAAGATCATTTTGAAGTTTGGTGATTTGCTTTTTCTTAAGCAATAATTTCCGGGTACGTTCTGGATCTTGATTCCAAATATTTCCTTGTTCGAAAGGAGCAATATGAACATTGATTAACCAAGCCTCACCATTTTTTATTTGGGCGTAACCATCCTTTAGCTGGATGCGGGCCGCACGAACAGACTTAATTTCTGTCCCTGTCAGTACGATACCTGCTTCAATAGTATCTACAATACTATAGTCATGTCTCGCCTTTTTATTCTGAGCAACAACATTGCCTTCACCTTTTGGCATAGCAGTCCCTCCATTCTCATCCTATTTTCGTTTTTTAGCAACGTCCTTGTAAAAAGGTTTGTTCCCTTTTTTCTTACGACGGCCACTCTCACGTCCCTTATTATCATTATGAGGACGGTTTTGATTTTTACGCTTATCTGGTTTCTTAGATGACTTACGCTTTTCATCATAAGAGCCTTTGTAACCACTACTATCTTGACGGTTACGCGTATCTCCACGTTTACCACGACTTTCGAAATCACCGTTTTGACGATCGCGGCGTGGCCCTCTATTACGGAAGGACTTAGCCTTCTCTTCACGTTCCTGACGAGCCTTGTGATCTACTTTTTCAGTGATATCGTACTCACTTGGAAGGTATTGGAAATCAATGTCTCCAGTCTCCTTATCTGCACGAATTAACTTAACTCGAATAGGTTGGCCAACACGGAAAGTCTTACCAGATTTTTCACCCTGAAGGGTCATGGTGCGTTCATTGTAATTGTAGAATTCTGGAAGTGTTGTGATATGAACCAAACCTTCGATGGTGTTTGGCAATTCCACAAACATACCGAATTTAACCACACTTCCGACAATACCATCGAATTCTTGACCAACAAACTCTTCCATGTACTCTGCTTTTTTCATGGCTTCAACGACACGCTCAGCATCAATAGCACGACGCTCAAGGGTTGAAGATGAAGTAGCTAACTCTGGAATAACCTCTTCAAAATGTTCACGCGTTTCTTGAGACATATTGTTAGTGTACTCACGAATCATTCGGTGAACCAAAAGGTCTGGGTAACGACGGATTGGACTGGTGAAATGAGTATAATACTGAGCCGCAAGTCCATAGTGCCCATGATTGTGTTCTGAATAACGGGCTTGTTGCATTGAAC
>DBFVHV010000270.1:0-5470 GCA_048524165.1 Streptococcus sp. | reverse complement strand
ATTATGAAAAATCCGGTAAGAAAATTGTAGAAATTCCTATCTGATAGTCAAACATTATCACAGTGATAAAGAAGATGTATTTTACAAGTTAGGTCTACCGTCGTATACTTAAAACCATCAATTATAGATTAAGAGGATTTTGAATATGACAATTTATAACTCAATTACCGAACTTGTTGGAAAAACACCAATTATTAAACTTAATTCTATTGTTCCAGAAGGATCAGCAGATGTTTATGTTAAACTCGAAGCATTTAATCCTGGTTCTTCAGTTAAAGACCGTATTGCTCTTCGTATGATTGAAGACGCTGAAAAAGCTGGAACAATTAAACCTGGTGATACTATTGTTGAACCAACTTCTGGTAATACAGGTATTGGTCTTGCTTGGGTTGGCGCTGCTAAAGGTTACAAGGTAGTCATCGTAATGCCTGACACAATGAGTGTTGAACGTCGTAAAATCATCCAAGCCTACGGTGCTGAACTTGTTTTGACACCTGGTAGCGAAGGAATGAAAGGCGCTATCGCTAAGGCTAAAGAAGTTGCTGCTGAGCGCGATGGTTGGGTGCCACTCCAATTCGCTAACCCTTCAAATCCTGCTGTTCATGCTGATACAACTGGCCAAGAGATTCTTGAAGACTTTGGGGCAGATGGTTTGGATGCATTCGTAGCTGGTATTGGTACCGGTGGGACTATTTCAGGTGTTTCTAAAACTCTGAAAGCTGCTAACCCAAATATCAAAGTTTATGGTATTGAAGCTGACGAATCTGCTGTCTTGAACGGTGATAAACCAGGACCACACAAAATCCAAGGTATCTCAACTGGTTTTATACCTGACACATTGGACACAAAATCATATGATAGCGTTGTACGTATTCCTTCTGATGAGGCTATCTCAACATCACGTACATTGGGTAGCGAGGAAGGTTTCCTAGCTGGTATCTCATCAGGTGCTGCTATTGCTGCTGCTCTTAAAGTTGCTGCTGAACTCGGCGAAGGTAAAAAAGTATTGACACTCTTGCCTGATAATGGTGAACGTTACCTTTCTACAACACTTTATGATTTCCAAGACTAACAAAAAAGAAGCTGAACATTTAATGTTCTAGCTTCTTTTTGTTGTTAAAAACTTATAGCCAGCTACTGATCGTTCCAATAGAAAAATAACCTGTTGCTAATATACTGACCTATGGGAGTAGGACACCGAAATAAACTCGTTTAGTCTTGACTCCTTTTCTTATTAGTCTAATTCTTTTGCTTCTGTTTCAGCAATTTCAGTAACTGTAAACCCTGCTTCTACAAAAACTTTTTTAAGGTGTTCTGGTTCCACATCCCCTTCAACTTGTAGTTCGATGCGAAGCACCGTATCAGTTTTTGGTGCAACAATTGTACGTTCAATGTTGAGATTTTCACTAGAAATGAGGTTAGCAATCTTTTCCAAAACACGTGGATTATCTGGCACTTCAAGCCCAATACGGATTCCGGCTTGACCATAGCCTGAGATTTCCAAAAAAGCACGGAATACATCTTTGTCTGTAATAATTCCAGAAATTTGGTCATTGTCTACTACTGGAAGAACTCCAACCTTGTTTTGAAGCATGATGTAGATAGCGTCCTCAAGGCTAGCATATTTGGAAACAGTAAGGACATTTTTAATCATGATATCTCCTACTTTTGTCTTGTTAAGGAGATAGTTCATTTCATAAATTGATAAACTTGTTGCTTTTGATGGTGAAGCCTCCGCCATTGTACCTTCTGTAATAAGGCCAACCAGTTTATCGTGTTCAATTACTGGCAAACGACGCAAACCTTTGTCACGCATAATGTCTGCAGCTGTTGCAACTGTTGTTTCTGGTGAGACGTAAACCACACGTTTTGTCATAAAATCTTTTACTGCCATATTTCATTTTCCTCCGAATGATTTCTTACTTGTATTATACCACACTAGTTGTAACCGATTGCATTATTTTGCTGAAAAATTAGCACCTTACAATCAGTCTGAGACTATAGAAAAACGCCCTTGGGCGCTTTTTCTTATCCTCCAAGATAGGCTTTACGAACTTCGTCTGATGCAAGAAGTTCTTTACCAGTACCTGAAAGAACCACTTTTCCAGTTTCAAGAACGTAACCACGATCCGCAATTGATAAAGCCTTATTGGCATTTTGTTCAATCAAAAGAACTGTAGTTCCTTGCGCCTTGATGTCTTCAATAATATCAAAGATTTCTTGAATAAAGATTGGAGCAAGCCCCATTGAAGGTTCATCCAAAAGTAAAAGTTTCGGACGACTCATAAGGGCGCGACCCATCGCTAGCATCTGTTGCTCACCACCAGAAAGTGTTGCAGCGTCTTGATTCTTACGTTCTTCTAGACGTGGGAAACGTTGGAAGACTTTTTTCAATAGAGCTGCATTTTCTTCTTTATTTGTATGAAGGAAAGCACCCATTTCAAGATTTTCCATTACGGTTAATCCTGCAAAGACGTGACGTCCTTCAGGCACTTGAGCCAAACCTTCTGCAACAATCTTTCGAGCTGGTGTTTTGTGAATTTCATTTCCTAGGTAAGAAATAGTTCCTTCAGTTGGACGAACAAGACCTGAGATTGTACGAAGAATAGATGTTTTACCTGCTCCATTGGCTCCGATAAGAGTTACAACTTCACCTTCATTAACTTCAAAGCTAACGTTTTTAACAGCTTCGATAGATCCATATTTAATTGAGAGATTTTCAACTTTTAACATAGCCATTATGCTTCACCTCCCAAATAAGCTTCGATAACACGCTTGTTATTCTTAATTTCATCAGGTGTCCCTTCTGCAATCAAGCGCCCATATTCTAAAACATAGATACGCTCAGTGACATCCATGACCAAACTCATATCGTGTTCAATCAAGATAATTGTAATACCAAAGTCTTTTTGAATTTGACGAATATGAGCAGTCAACTCAGCTGTTTCTTGTGGGTTCATACCCGCAGCTGGTTCATCAAGGAAAAGAATTTTAGGTTCCGTTGCAAGCGCACGAACAATCTCCAAGTGACGTTGTTGTCCATAAGCCAAGTTTTTCGCAAGTGTATCTGCTTCACCATCCAAGTTAAAGATAGCCAAGAGCTTCATAGCTTTGTCTTTCAACTCTTCCTCACTTGAATAGTACTTAGGCAAACGCAAAAGAGATGCAAAGAAATTTGAAGGTTGCTTATTTGATAAACCAACAAGGACATTTTCAAGTACAGTCATGTCTTTGAAAAGGCGAATATTTTGGAAGGTACGTGACAAACCGAGTGACGCAATCTTATAAGGTGCTTTACCGTTGAGAACTGTACCATCGAGCGTTACAGTCCCTTTACTTGGCTCATAGACACCAGTCAAAAGGTTGAACAAGGTTGTTTTACCTGCACCGTTTGGCCCGATAAGCCCAACCAACTCACCTTCATTGAGTTCCATTGAAACATCACCAACGGCAGTCAACCCACCGAAGTTTTTAGTTAAATTTTTAACTTCAAGAAGTGCCATTTTTATTTGCCCTCCTTAGATTTATTGAAGAATTTTGAGAGATAGAGTTCTTTTGTTCCTAGAAGTCCACCTGGACGGAAGAGCATCACAAGAATCAAAGCCAATGCGTAAATAATCATACGGAGGTTTGAAACGTTTTGAAGGAACATATTGATAATACCAAGAACAACAGCGGCAATGACAGTACCTGTGATTGACCCAAGACCACCAAGAACAGCAATGATAAGGTAATCAATTGATTTCATGATTGTGAAGTCTTTTGGCACGACAGTACCGATATAGCTGACATAAAGTGAACCAGCAATCGCTGAAATCATGGCACCGATAACGAAGATAAGCACCTTCATTTTTGTAACATTGACACCCATTGACTCTGCAGCAATTTCATCTTCACGAAGAGTGATTGCTTGGCGCCCAGTTGCTGAACGCAAGAAATTGAGTACCAAGATTGTAATGATAACCACAAAGAAATAGATGACTGGCCAGCTTGTGTAAGGAAGGATTCCTGTCAAACCAGCGGCACCATTGGTCAATTCACCACCATTTACGATAATGATACGGATGATTTCAGCCATACCGAGAGTGGCAATGGCAAGATAGTCACCTTTCAAACGAAGGGTAGGTAGACCGAAGATAAGGGCAACGACAGCTGCAATGATGACACCAACAACCATTGAGAGGTAGAAACCATCATAAGTTGGCATCATGCCAGTGATGATGGCTGATGAGTAAGCACCAATTGCCATGAAACCGGCCTGTCCAAGCGTAAATTGTCCTGAGAAACCAAGGACCAAGTTAGTACCAAGTCCCATAAGGATTGAAATCCCAATTCCCATTAAGATTTGGATGTAGTAAAGGTTCATGATACCTGAAAGTTCAAGACCTTTCAAGATAAGGAAGAGCCCAATGATAAGACCAAACCAAATAAGGTTTATTTTTAGATTTTTCTTCATGTCTTACACCTTCTCTTTCACATTTTTACCAAGGATACCCGCTGGACGAACCAAGAGGATAACAATCAAGACACCATAAACGATGGCATCGCGGTAACTTGATAAACCAATTGCAGTTGACAAAGTCTCCAAAATACCGATAACAAATCCACCGAGTGCTGCACCAGGAATAATACCGATACCACCAAGAACGGCGGCAACAAAAGCTTTAATACCTGGAGTCATCCCCATAAGAGGTTCAATTGAGTTATAGTAAAGACCAATGAGGACACCAGCAGCCCCTGCAAGTGATGATCCAAGAGCAAAAGTGAAGCTAATCGTATTATTAACATTTATACCCATCAACTCCGCCGCATCGCTATCTACAGATACAGCACGCATAGCTTTACCCATCTTAGTCTTCTTAACGATCAATTGAAGGGCAACCATAAGCACAAGAGCAACTACCAAAATGAGCAATTGCACATTTGTCACAGAAATTGACCCAAGATGATAAGTATGCATCTTGATTGATTGTGGGAATGAACGTGTATCTGCACCTACAAAGTAAACCATGATGTACTCAAGAAAGAATGACACACCAATGGCCGTAATCAAGGCAGAAATACGTGTCGAATTACGAAGTGGGCGATAAGCCAAGAACTCGATAACGACCCCTAAAATGGCACATACAATCATGGAAAACACAAGGGCAATCCAGAAGTTCATTTTCAAGCTGTTAATCGCATAGTAACCAACGAAGGCACCCATCATATAGATGTCTCCATGGGCAAAGTTAATCAATTTGATAATCCCATAAACCATAGTATAACCAAGGGCAAGTAGGGCATAGATACTACCCAAGATGATACCATTGACTAGTTGTTGGGGAAGTTGTTCAAAAAACATATATAACCAAACTTTCTAGTTCATTTTTAGTAAAGATAAGAGCTTATTTTTCAATTTCAACGGCTTCCGCTGAAACTTCTTCACCATTATCTCGTTTAACCATAAGAGCTGCTTTAATAGGGTTAT
>DBFVHV010000269.1:0-3581 GCA_048524165.1 Streptococcus sp. | reverse complement strand
ACTGGGGCTAGAGCTTCGGTGATATTTTTCTATGGATAAAGAAAAGGATTTGACATTTCATGAGTAATCATAACCGTAAATCTACTGGATCTCGTAAAAAACTGATTGCTGGGATTTCGGCCTTAGTCATTGCTGCTTTGGCTGTCTTCCTTGGCTTCCAGTTTATGTCTCCAACAGCATCATCCTCTAATGGTGTTAAGAGTGTTTTAACGACTAAAAAAGCAAACACTTATAAAGTTTCAGATGAGGAGAAAGCCTACCTCAAAAATAAATTTGATGGTCTTGAGGCGACAAACCCTGATACTATCGCTTATGTCTATGCGCCAGGGACTAAATTGGATGAGCCGGTTGTTCAAACAACGGACAATTCAACCTATTTAGATAAAACATTCGATGGAGGAAACGTTCCATATTTGGGAACTGTCTTCATGGACACAGACAATAAGAAAGATTTCAGCGATCGTTTGACTTGGCTCTTCGGTCATGCTCGAGGAAGTAAGGTTGCTGATAGTCGTATGTTCAACGACGTTAACTACTATAGTGATCAGTCATTCTTTGACAAACACAAATATGTTGTTATAGAAACACCTCAGCGTAAGTATTATTATGAAGCACTTGCTATGGTCATCGTACCTGAGGATACAGCGTTCTATCGTACATCTTTTGAAAATGATAAAGACTTTAAACAGCAGTTGGACATCATTTATGATCACGCAAGTGTTAAAAACAAGGATTTGAAGGTTAGTGCTTCAGATAAATACCTTGTTCTTTCGACTTGTCGTGAGGAAGATGAAACGATTCGTGCCAATCTCTACTTACGTCAAATTCCAGACTCTGAAATGTCTGACTTTGTAGCTAAACATGGTAAAGATTTGGAATACACGCCAACACGTTAATGATTAAGGGAACTCTACTTCTTATGAAGTAGAGTTCTTTGTCTTATCTGAGAATAACTGCTATCTTTTCAATCGTCAAGGAAGTGAGATGTAACGGTTTATTAATCTTTTTTATCATCTATGGATAACATTTTTTGGTACACTAGGAGTATGAAAAAGGAGAGTATTATGAAACAGAGCCAGGCTAAAAAGCGTGACAATGCGATGACTAATAAGATTTTGATGGGGTTGATTGCTCTCGTCTTAGGTTTGCTTTTTCTTGAAATTTTGATTATTCATAGTAAAAATGAGCAACAAAAGAGTGCTTCAAATCAAGTACAGACTGCACGTATCATGGCTAATGGGGACTTACTTTATCATGACGGTCTCTATATGAGTGCCTTGCAGGCAGATGGCAGTTATGATTTTACTGAGAATTTTACATATGTGAAGCCGTGGTTAAAGCAGGCTGATTTGGTCTTGGGTGACTTTGAGGGAACTATCAATCCTGATTATCCTTTGTCAGGCTACCCTTTGTTTAATGCTCCTCAATCAGTGACAGCAGCTATTAAGGACGCTGGCTATGATGTTATGGATTTGGCTCATAACCATATTTTGGACTCTGGTTTAGAGGGAGCTTTTACAACAGCTGATGCCTTTAAAGAGGTGGGCATTGACCCTGTTGGTGTTTATGAAAAGCCTGTGCGTGATAAGGCGCCTCTACTTATCAAAAATGTTAATGGCATCAAGGTGGCAATACTTTCTTATGCCTATGGTTACAATGGCTTGGAGTCGAATCTGACCAAAAAAGAGATTGCGAATCATTTGTCGAATCTGGATGAAAAACGTATGAAAGCAGAGATTGAGCGTGCTGAAAAAGAGGCTGATATTACGGTTATCATGCCACAGATGGGCGTTGAATATCGTTTGGAACCGACAGATGAACAGGTAAAGCTTTACCATAAGATGATTGATTGGGGTGCTGACATTATCTTTGGAGGTCACCCTCATGTGGTTGAGCCATCTGAGGTGGTTAAAAAGGATGGACAGCAAAAACTCATTATTTACTCAATGGGGAATTTCATCTCTAATCAGCGCATAGAGACTATGGATGGTGTGGATAGTGCAAAGTGGACGGAGAGGGGAGTTTTAATGGATGTCACTCTTGAGAAAAAGAATGGTCAAACCACGATTAAGACAGCTCAAGCACATCCAACCTGGGTTAACCGTACACCTAAGGGAACAACTTCGCCAGAGGGATATCCTTTATACACCTATCAAACCTATATTTTAGAAGATTTTATTAAAGGTGGAAAATACAGAAATAAACTAGACGAAGATACCAAAGAGCGTATAGATACTGCCTATAAAGAAATGAATGCTCATGTTAATCTAAAATGGAAATAAAGCTAAGATATCGCTGAAATTTGGCGATATTTTTATTTATCGACAAGTTACCCACAGAGTTATGCACAGGTGTGGATAAGTCTGTGATTAGTGTTAATCTTTGTTTTTTCAAGGTTTTTTAGACTTATATTATTTTGGTTGTTAACAAGTTTATCCACAAGTTGTTGAATTGATAGAGAGTAAATTTTATAAACGATACTGGTTAAATGTTGCAGAAACATTCGTCTTTTTCGATAAAAAAGGTGTAATTTCTATAAAAAATAGCATTTTTACTCAAAATATGCTAAAATTATACAAAATAAAATGATGGAGGCTTCTCATGAAAGCGATTATTACAGTTGTAGGTAAGGATAAAGCGGGTATTGTTGCAGGTGTTGCGACTAAGGTTGCAGAACTTGGTTTGAATATCGATGATATTACTCAAACAGTCCTTGATGAATTCTTTACCATGATGGCGGTTGTATCATCAGAAGATAAGAAAGATTTTACACACCTACGTGCTGAATTAGAAGCTTTTGGTGAATCATTGAACGTCAAAATCAATATCCAAAGCTCAGCGATTTTTGATGCTATGCATAACTTATAAGATAGGAGTAGTTTAAAATGGATATTAAACAGGTTACAGAAACCATTGCCATGATTGAAGAACAGAACTTTGATGTTCGTACTATCACCATGGGAATTTCGCTCCTAGACTGTATCGATTCAGATATCGATAAGGCGGCAGAAAAAGTATACAACAAGATTGTTTCTAAGGCTAAGAACTTGGTAGCTGTTGGTGACGAAATTGCGGCTGAACTTGGTATTCCGATTGTTAATAATCGTGTCTCTGTTACGCCAATCTCAATCATCGGCGCAGCGACAGATGCAACAGATTATGTACCGTTTGCTAAGGCACTAGACCGAGCAGCTAAGGAAATCGGCATTAATTTTATTGGTGGTTTCTCTGCATTAGTTCAAAAGGGCTACCAAAAAGGTGATGAGATTCTTATTAATTCTATTCCACGTGCGCTTGCAGAGACTGATTTTGTCTGCTCATCTGTCAACATTGGTTCAACAAAGACTGGTATTAACATGACAGCGGTACGTGACATGGGACGTATCATCAAAGAGGCTTCTGAGGCAGATCCAATGGGCCCAGGTAAATTGGTGGTCTTTGCTAATGCGGTTGAAGATAATCCATTTATGGCAGGTGCCTTCCACGGTGTTGGTGAGGCTGATGTTGTAATCAATGTTGGGGTTTCAGGTCCTGGTGTTGTGCAACGTGCAGTTGAGAAAGTTCCGGGCGAAAGTTTCGAT
>DBFVHV010000268.1:0-5385 GCA_048524165.1 Streptococcus sp. | reverse complement strand
TGGTTCGGTACGGACAGTAATGGTAAGTCTCTCTTTGACAGTGTTTGGTTTGGAGCTCGTAATTCTATCCTTATTGCTGTTATCGCTACCTTCCTTAACGTTGTTATTGGTTTAGTCATCGGTGCAGTTTGGGGGATTTCTAAGACCTTTGATATGATTATGATGGAAATCTACAACATCATCTCAAATATTCCTGCCCTCCTTGTCGTTATCGTCTTGACTTACTCATTGGGTGCTGGTTTCTGGAATATGATCTTTGCCATGACTGTCACAGGTTGGATTGGTATTGCCTATACTATCCGTATTCAAATCATGCGTTACCGTGATTTGGAGTATAACTTGGCTTCTCGTACTTTGGGAACACCAACGGCTAAGATTGTGATTAAAAATATCATGCCTCAACTTGTGTCAGTTATCGTAACCATGGCTAGTCAACTTTTGCCAGGATTTATCTCTTATGAGGCCTTCCTTTCATACTTTGGTTTGGGGCTTCCTGTTACTACGCCTAGTCTTGGTCGTTTGATTTCAGACTATGCACAGAACGTTACAGTCAATGCCTATCTCTTCTGGATTCCATTGACTACCTTGATTCTCGTTTCTCTCTCCCTCTTTATTGTTGGTCAAAACTTAGCGGATGCTAGTGACCCACGTACGCATAGATAGGAGTCCAATATGACAGAAAATAAAAATGTAATATTATCGGCTCGCGATATCGTCGTGGAATTTGACGTTCGTGACCGTGTTTTGACAGCTATTCGAGGGGTTTCTCTTGATTTGGTTGAAGGTGAAGTTTTAGCCTTGGTTGGTGAATCTGGTTCAGGAAAATCAGTGTTGACCAAAACTTTTACAGGGATGCTGGAAGAAAATGGCCGTGTAGCTAGCGGATCTATCGACTACCGTGGCAAAGACTTGACTAAGTTTAAGAGTCACCAAGATTGGGCTCCTATCCGTGGAGCTAAGATTGCAACTATCTTCCAAGATCCAATGACCAGTCTTGACCCAATTAAGACTATCGGAAGTCAAATTGTTGAAGTCATTATCAAGCACCAAGGCAAATCAGCCAAGGAAGCTAAAAAAATGGCCATCGATTACATGGACAAGGTTGGTATTCCGGATGCTGAAAAACGTTTCAATGAATATCCTTTCCAATACTCTGGTGGGATGCGTCAACGTATCGTTATTGCCATTGCCTTAGCTTGTCGTCCTGATGTCCTTATCTGTGACGAACCAACAACTGCCCTTGATGTGACCATTCAAGCTCAAATCATTGACCTCTTGAAATCACTCAAAGAGGAGTATGGTTTCTCAGTGATTTTCATTACCCATGACCTTGGTGTCGTAGCAAGTATCGCGGACAAGGTTGCTGTCATGTATGCTGGTGAAATCATTGAATACGCAACTGTTGAGGAAATTTTCTATGAGCCTTGTCATCCATACACGTGGAGCTTGCTTTCAAGCTTGCCACAATTGGCTGACGATAAGGGTGAACTCTTCTCAATTCCAGGGACGCCACCATCACTTTATACACCAGTTGTTGGGGATGCCTTTGCCTTGCGTTCAGATTATGCTTTGCAGATTGACTTTGAGGAAAAAGCTCCACAATTCCAAGTTTCAGATACTCACTGGGCTAAGACCTGGCTCTTACATGAGGATGCGCCAAAAGTTGATAAACCTGCGGTTATCCAAAATCTACATGAAAAAATCCGAGCTAATATGGGATTTGCACATTTAGGAGATGAGGAGGAAGGCAATGCCTGAGAAGTTAGTTGAAGTAAAAGATGTGGAGATTTCCTTCGGCGAAGGAAGCAAGAAATTCGTTGCTGTCCACAATGCTAATTTTTTCATCAACAAGGGTGAAACCTTCTCCCTCGTTGGTGAGTCTGGTAGTGGTAAAACTACTATTGGACGTGCCATTATTGGTTTAAATGATACAAGTAATGGTGAGATTATTTTTGATGGTAAGAAAATCAATGGGCACTTATCTCACTCTGAGAAAAACGACCTTATCCGTCGTATCCAGATGATTTTCCAAGACCCTGCGGCTAGTTTGAATGAACGTGCAACAGTCGATTATATCTTGTCTGAGGGCTTGTACAATTTCCATCTTTATAAAGATGAGGAAGATCGTAAGGCTAAAATCAAGGAAATCATTAAAGAAGTAGGACTTCTTGAGGAGCATTTGACACGTTACCCTCACGAATTTTCTGGGGGACAACGTCAACGTATCGGGATTGCGCGTTCTTTGGTCATGCAGCCTGATTTGGTTATCGCTGATGAACCAATCTCAGCCCTTGACGTGTCAGTTCGTGCCCAAGTTTTGAACCTGCTTAAGAAATTCCAAAAAGAGTTGGGATTAACCTATCTCTTTATCGCTCACGATTTGTCAGTGGTCCGTTTCATTTCTGACCGTATCGCTGTTATCTATAAGGGGACAATCGTGGAAGTTGCTGAGACAGAAGAACTCTACAACAATCCTATCCACCCTTACACCAAGTCACTTTTGTCTGCTGTTCCTATTCCAGACCCAATCTTGGAACGTAAGAAAGTCTTGAAGGTATATGATCCAAACCAACACGACTATTCGGTTGATAAACCAGAAATGGTTGAAATACGTCCAGGCCACTTCGTTTGGGGTAACAAGTCAGAAATTGAGACTTATCGTAAAGAACAAAGTAAATAAGTCTTTTCAATGCAAAAAAAATCGTGTTCCAGAAGGAACACGGTTTTTATTTAGTCTAAATTTAAGCGTTTGGTCATGATATAGTAGGTACCAAAGTAACTTGCTGCGATGAGAATGAGAGACTGAACTAGACTAAATATATATGACGAGTTATTAATTGCAGTATATGTTGCATCTCCGGTCAAGGTTGCACCGAGTCCGAGTCCGAAGAAGAAATCAATAAAGAATAGGATAGCCTGAATGGCGAAATAGGCGACAAATCCCATAAGAACTTTGTTGGTGTTGAAGAGGTTTCCAATACTAATACAGAGGTAATAGAAAAGGATACCAGCAATTGTTGACAAGATTGTAGAAGGGATGAAGAGGTAGAAAGCACCTATTTCTTTTAGGAGCCGACCAAAGTTGCTCGTAATCAGTAGGAAATCTTTTAAGTCTACGTTAAATGCAGCTATAATAGCAATCGAAGCGAGTACTACGAGACTGGAAATCGTATTTAAAATAAAGGCTACAAAAAGTTTCGATAAGATTAATTGGTGGGCAGAAACTGGGAGTGTATTGGTTAGATAGCCTTCTTTCCCAAAGACAGTCTTTGCAAAGCGTCTAATAATGAGGACTATTGTTGCTATATAAATGGTTCCCCATACAATAATGGTAGCAAAAACCATCAGTGTGAAGAAAGCAAAGAAGAGTATACTAGGTTCTTCGTTACTATGTTCATAGGTGAACATTAATTTGTGAAGCATTAAGCCCAAGGGGATAGAGAGTAGGATGGCAATACCATAGATGCCAAGATACCACTTGCGGACTGATTGTAATTCATACTTAACTAAATTCCAAAACATGTTCTTACCTCCTAGTTGTGGAACATCTCTCTAAAGAGTTTGTCAATGGACTTACCGTTGGCTTGACGGATATTATCTGCGTCACCTTGAAGTTCAATCTGACCGTATTTTAAGAAGACAACCTCATCTAGGACAGATTCAATGTCTGCAATCAAATGGGTTGAAATAATAACAGAAGCATCTTCAGAGTATTGGTTGATAATAGTTTTAAGGATATAGTCACGTGATGCAGGATCGACCCCACCAATAGGTTCATCAAGGAGATAGAGTTTAGCCTCACGACTCATAACCAAAATCAACTGAACTTTTTCTTTGTTACCTTTTGAAAGGTCTTTAAGGCGTAAATCAGGCTGGAGCTTTAGATCCTCCAAGAGTTGCAAGGCAAGAGGATAGCGGAAGTCAGCGTAAAAATCTTGGAAGAAATCCAAGTAGTACTGGATTGTCTTACTTTCATCTAAATAGGTCGTGTCAGGCAAATAAGCTACTTGCGCCTTGGTGATAGGTGACGGCTGAAATCCATTAATGGTCACTAAACCAGAAGTCGGTTGAAGGAGGCCGTTTAAAATTTTGATTAGGGTTGTTTTACCACTACCGTTTGGACCTAAAAGGCCAACAATTTTTCCCGACGGGATGGACATGGTCACATCTCTAAGGGCTGGGATACCATTATAGGTCTTGGTGAGATTTGTTAGAGTTACAATATCAGTCATCGGTCTATAGGTCCTTTCCTGTTTGTTCGATGTAGTCAGTGATGATAGTCTTGATTTCAGGTGAGCTAAAACCAATGGCTGTCATTTCAGTGACAAAGTTTTTCATGAGACTTTGAGCAATCTCGTGTCGTTTTTGATCAATGAGTTTCTCATCCTCAGTAACGAAGCGACCAGACGTACGGGCAGAATAGACCAACCCCTCTTTTTCAAGTTCTTGGAAGGCTCTTTGTACGGTGTTGGGATTGACCCCGGCTTCTTGAGCAAACTCTCTCACGGGTAACAGTTGTTGTCCCATACTTAATTCTTTGGATGCTATCTTCAGTTTGACACGATAGGCGATTTGGAGATAAATGGGTGATTTTTCATCAAATGTCCAAGCCATAAGAGACTCCTTTCTAAGAGATATAAAAGTATTATTTTTGTACCACAGTAATGATACAATTAAAAAGATGATTTTGCAAGTAAAAATCCATAATTTCTCTAATTTCTTGGGCTTTTCCCTAACTTATATCCTTATTTTTGGTACAATAGGGGCAAGTATATTCGACCTGAAGGGAGATTATTTTGAATATTTTAGCGACAGATATGGATGGTACTTTTTTGGACCACCTTGGTGTCTATGATAAGGCGCGTTTAGATAAGCTCTTGAATGCTTGTGAAGCTAAAGATTATGTCTTTACAGTAGCTTCTGGTCGAGCTCTCTTAGCTTTGGAAGAACTCTTTGACGGCTTTGTGGACCGCATTGCTATTATTGCGGAAAATGGGGCCCTGGTTCAGTACAAGGGTGAAGTCTTGTTTGAGTCTAAGCTAGAACCTAAAGATTATTTGGAAATTGCAGATACGACCTTGGCCTTACCAACTTGTGAGGGGGTTCTTTTGTCAGGACGTCGAGGGGCCTATGCACCAGAAGATGCAGATCCAGCCTATCTAAAGGCTATGGAACGCTACTATGAAAATGTCATGACAACAGACCTTGAAGGGGTTACAGATGATATTTTCAAGGTCACTGCTAAGTTTCAAGGGGATACCATCATGGAACGTGGTGACTATCTCAATACGATTTTTGAGGATATGACAGCTGTGACAACTGGCTTTGATTCTATGGATATTATCCTTAAAGGTGTGGACAAGGGCTTTGGTCTTTACCATCTTT
>DBFVHV010000267.1:0-3027 GCA_048524165.1 Streptococcus sp. | reverse complement strand
TTGACAGTATATTAAGAGTACAACAGACTGAGAAAAGTATCTTGGTCTGTTTATCACAATCTTTAGAATTCTTTAATATTTTAACCGCTTACATATAATTATGATATAATATTAAAGATATTTCTTGGAAAGGTTTTTTAGTGATGAAAAAGAAAACAATCGTTGCAACGACCCTATCGACCCTACTTGTATCAACAGCCATCTTGGCTAATGCTGTTAAAGCTGATGAAGTAGAAACTAGTGCAGCTTTTACAGCACCAAGTACAGAAGTAGTAGCTAATACCCCAGCCACTACAAGTGCAGTATCGACAGTAGCCTCAACTGCATCAAGCGAATCTGCTGCTCCAGTTGTTAATTCAACATCAGCACTTGCAACTCCAACAAGTGAAACTAGTGTATCACCAGTTGCTAGTGCAAGTGAAACAGCGACATCAACTGCAGCTGCTACACCAGCAACAGAGACAGTGACAAATACTAGCACAAGTACCAATAATGATACGGTCACAGTTCTTCACACCAACGATGTTCATGGTCGTATGGTAGAGGATGACCGAAATGGTGTTATTGGTGATGCGCTCTTGTCAGGCATTGTCAATGATTATCGCTCAAAGGGAACAACCCTTGTCTTTGATTCTGGAGACTCTTTCCAAGGTCTTCCTATTTCAAATAGTTCTAAGGGTGAAGATATGGCTACAGTCATGAATGCGGTTGGTTTTGATGCCATGACCGTTGGTAACCATGAATTTGACTTTGGACTTGACCAATTACGCCGTTTAAGCAATCAGATTAATTTCCCAATCATCACATCTAATGTCTACGTCAATGGTGTTCGCCTTTTCCAACCATCTACAATCGTTGATAAAACACCTGGTGTTGATGGTGATGAAGTCGTTGTTATCGGTGTCACTACCCCTGAAACAGCCACTAAAACACATCCTCGTAACATTGTTGGTGTGACTTTCAAAGACCCTATTACTGAGGTTAAAGCTGTTATTGACCAAGTGGAATCAAATGCTCGTGCCGAAGGTAAAGATTACAAGACTTACATTGTACTTGCTCACTTAGGTATTGATACAACAACTCCTGTTGAATGGCGTGGTTCAACTTTGGCAGAAGCTCTTTCAAATTATGCACCACTTAAAGGTAAGCGTGTACTTGTTCTAGATGGGCACTCACATACCCTTCATACAGCAACTTACGGTGATAACGTTACTTACAACCAAACAGGTAGCTACCTTAACAATGTCGGCCGTGTTGTCTATAATTCAGACCGTGTATTGTCACATGGTGTGATTACACATGACGAAGCTAAGAAGAATTACCAAGTTAATCCTACGGTTAAAGCGATGCTTGATGATATTCAAGCTAAATACAAAGCTGAATCTTCAAAAGTTGTTATTGAAAACAGTTCCGTCAAACTGAGTGGTGACCGCATGGATGTCCGTGTTCGTGAAACCAATCTTGGTAATGTTGTCGCTGATGCTCTCTTGGATTACGGTCAATCTGGTTTTAGCCATAAATCTAATCTTGCAGTGACTAACGGTGGAGGTCTTCGTGAAACGATCGCTAAAGATAAACCTGTGACGAAGGGCGATATTATTGCTGTTCTTCCATTTGGTAACTCTGTTGCTCAAATTCAGGTTACTGGTCAAAACATCTATGATATGTTCGTCAAGTCTCTTGGTTCTATTCTTCAAGTTGATGAAAGTGGTAAAAACGTTTTAGATGAAAATGGTCAGCCTCTGCTTGAGCCTTCAGGTGGCTTCCTTCAAGTAGCAGGAGCTCGTGTCTATTATGACACAACTCTTCCAGCTGAAAAACGTATCTTATCAATTGATATCTTGGATCCAGAAACTGGTGTCTATAAACCACTCAACACTACTGAAACTTACTATCTAGTAACAAACGATTTCTTGGCTGCTGGTGGTGATGGCTTCACAATGCTAGGTGGACCACGTGAAGAAGGGCCTTCAATGGATTCTATCTTTGCTGATTATTTGGCAATAGCAGACCTTTCTAAATATGCTGTCATTAATCCAAATTCACGTACAATTTCAATTTCAAGTGCCGATTTTGCTGCTTTGAACAAGAAAGAGAATGCTGAAGATCCAACGGTTAATCCAGTAAATCCTGTTGATCCAACTGTAGCTTCTAAAGTTTCAGAAAAAACGAAACCAGTGGTGTCTAAAGTAGTAACAACACCTAACGGTAAAGTCTTCTTCGTTTCAACTTCAAACGAAACTCTTAAAGAAACTGAAAAAGTTACTGAAACTCCAAGCCAAACCGAAGAACTTCCAACAACAGGTGATAAAGGTTCACATGCAGGTCTTCTTGGACTGGGCATGTTGCTTACGATGTTTGGACTTAGTGGCAAACACAAAGGTAAAGAGAAAAATTAAATAGCTTTTCTGCATAAATAATAAGAGTTAACCATTGGTTAACTCTTATTTGTTTTCTTGTTGCTATGTGTCTTCCTGTACTGGCTCGGTGTTTGAGCATAATAATGCTTAAATTGGCGGTTAAAGTTTGAAAGGTTGTTAAAACCAACGCTCGTAGAAATTTCTAAAACTGGTTTTACGCTATTACGGAGCTCCTCACAAGCAGCATTCAGTCTAGCCTGAATGATAAATTCAGTACAAGAGGTACCTGTATGTTGTTTAAATATGGACATAAAATGCGTCTTACTGTAACCCATGAGCTCGGACAATTGCTCAATAGTAAGCGTCTCAGCATAATGCTGGTTGATGTAATCAATGATTTCTCTAATTTTTTCATTTTTACGATAATGATCATCAGAAGTCTTACGCTCTACCAAACGATAGTAGTAGAAGAGGTAGATGAGTTCCTCCAATTTGGACTTAAGTAAAATCTCATAGTGTCTATCTTTTTGTCGAATGATCTTAAAAATTGTAAATAGAGTTCCCTTAATTTCAGAATACCCCTCATCAGTTGGTTTTAAACATTGTTTGAACTTAAAATTAGAATTTTGTAAGGGTTGAAGATAACGGAGACTAAGAGGATCCACTA
>DBFVHV010000266.1:0-7751 GCA_048524165.1 Streptococcus sp. | reverse complement strand
CTTCTAGACCTTCTTCAGACCAATCGATTGAAGCATCAAGTGGTCCCATGAACATTTCATAGACACGAAGGGTATCAGCACCGTATTGTTCCACCACATCGTCTGGGTTCACCACGTTATTGAGGGATTTAGACATCTTAGCCGGTGCTTGCTCCAATTCTTCCCCTGTTTCCATGTGGAAGAATGAACCATCACGTTTTTCAACCTTGTCAGTCGCCACAAGAGCACCACGGTGGTCACGGTAGCTTGTTCCCAAAATCATTCCTTGGTTAAAGAGTTTTTGGAATGGTTCTTTAGTTGGAACGACACCAAGGTCATAGAGGAATTTATGCCAGAAACGAGCGTAAAGCAAGTGAAGAACGGCGTGTTCTGCACCACCCACGTAAATATCGACTGGCAACCACTGTTTGAGGAGGTCCTCGTCAGCCAATTTCTCAGTGTTGTGTGGGTCGATGTAGCGGAGGTAGTACCAGCTTGAACCCGCCCATTGTGGCATAGTGTTGGTCTCGCGACGACCTTTAACACCATCTTCACGAGTCACTTCCAGCCAGTCTGTCAAGTTAGCTAGTGGACTTTCACCAGTACCTGAAGGGCGGATGTCCTTGGTTACTGGCAAGACAAGTGGCAATTCACTTTCTGGAACGGCTGTTGAAGTGCCATCTTCCCAATGAATGATTGGGATTGGTTCACCCCAGTAACGTTGACGGCTAAAGAGCCAGTCGCGGAGACGGTAAGTGATTTTTTCTTGACCAAAACCTTTTTCTTCCAACCAAGCGACAATTTTAGCAATCGCTTCTTCTTTGTTAAGCCCGTTCAAGAAGTCAGAGTTGACGTGAAGACCGTCTTCTGTGTAAGCTGCTTCTTCAACGTTTCCACCTTCAAGTACTTCTACGATTGGAAGGCCAAATTGTTTAGCAAATTCCCAGTCACGCTCATCGTGGGCAGGGACGGCCATGACAGCACCTGTTCCGTAGCTAGCGAGAACGTAGTCCGCAATCCAGATTGGGATTTCTTTACCGTTAACAGGGTTTACAGCATAAGCACCAGTCCAAACTCCTGTTTTTTCCTTGGCAAGGTCGGTACGAGCCAAGTCTGATTTAAGACTGGCTTGGTGTTTGTAGTCAGCTACAGCCTCAGCTTGTTCAGGACTTGTGATAGCATCTACTAAGTCATGCTCAGGTGCCAAAACAGTGAAGGTCGCACCGAAAAGGGTATCTGGACGTGTCGTAAAGACGGTGAATTCCTTGTCAGTACCTTTCACTTTGAAGGTGACATTTGCACCAGTTGATTTCCCAATCCAGTTGCGTTGCATGTCCTTGATAGACTCTGGCCAATCCAACTCATCCAAGTCGTTGAGCAAGCGCTCTGCATAGGCAGTGATTTTAAGCATCCATTGGCGCATTGGTTTACGGACAACTGGATAACCTCCACGCTCAGAAGTTCCGTCAGGAAGGACTTCTTCATTGGCGATAGCTGTTCCTAGTTCTTCAACCCAGTTTACTGGCACTTCCGCTTCATAGGCCAAACCTTTTTCGTAAAGCTTGGTGAAAATCCACTGCGTCCACTTATAGTAGTTTGGATCTGTTGTGTTGACTTCACGGTCCCAGTCGTAAGAGAAGCCAAGTGCATTGATTTGACGTTTGAAGTTGGCAATATTTTCCGCTGTAAAGTCAGCTGGATCATTACCAGTATCCATAGCGTATTGCTCTGCTGGCAAACCAAAAGCATCCCATCCCATTGGGTGAAGGACGTTATAGCCTTGGGCACGTTTGAAACGGCTAAGGATATCTGTTGCTGTGTAGCCTTCTGGGTGTCCTACGTGAAGACCCGCTCCAGATGGGTAAGGGAACATGTCAAGCGCATAAAACTTAGGTTTTGAGGCATCTGTTCCTGTCTTAAACGTGTGATGGTCAGCCCAGTATTTTTGCCACTTAGGCTCGATTTCTTTATGATTGTAAAAACTCATGGTTTCTCTCCAATATTCGTAATGCTTCTATTATAGCATTTTTGAAGGATTTTTAAAGATGGTAAGGGAAGTTTACGAGGTAACTTGAACCTGGTTTAGTTTGCGTTTTTTTGCATTTTTATATACAAAAAGGGCAAAAAGATGCTATACTAGTATCAGAAAGCAGGTGACTCATGTATCAGGAACAACGACTTGAGAGAATTTTGATGCTCTTGGAAGAGCGAGGAAACCTATCTGTCAAGGAAATGGTTGAGGAATTAGGCGTTTCCAAAGATACTATCAGAAGAGATTTCGACTGTCTCAGCCAGAGGAATCTGGTCCAACGTACCCATGGTGGTATTCTTCCTGTTAAAAACACCAGTGTTCTTGGCTTCCAAGAACGTCAGAAAGGACTCACAGAAGATAAGAAAAAAATGGCAGACCTGGCGCTTAGCTTCATCAAGGAACAATCTCTACTTTTTTTCGATGTTTCTACCTTGATGCTTGAAGTTTCACAGAAATTAACTAAGAGCGTCACTGTTTACTCCCACTCCTTGGATAATGCCTTGGTCCTAAGCGGTAAGGAAGGGATTGATTTTCATCTCTTGGGAGGCAAATTCTACACTAAAAACCGCTTCTACTACTCGCTTCACGAAGCACAGATCTTGCAACATCTACAATTTGACTTAGCCTTCTTTGGAGCGGCTAGTCTCAGTCAAGGATTGGTTAGCTTTGAAGATGAAGAAGACGTTGCCGTCAAACAGCTAGCCTTGCAAGCTGCCAGAACCAAGATACTTATTGCTGAATCTGATAAATATGAAAAGCATTCCAAATATATCTTGGGGAAACTTGAGGACTTTGACTACTGGATTACAGATAAGGAGCCTGATCCTGATTTAGTAAAATCCCTAAAAGATAAAGTAACGATTTTATATGATGGAAAGGATAGCGTTTATGAGTAAGATTCGTTTGATTATCAGCGATATTGATGGGACTATTCTCACTAGTAACCACCAGATAGATGAGCAACTGATCAAAGTAATGCCAGAGCTTGAAAAGGCAAATATTCCCTTTGTTTTAGCTTCTGCCCGTTCTCCACTAGGAATGCAACCAATCGCTCATAAACTGGGACTTCATGACAATCCCATCTCCTGCTACAACGGTGCCCTAGTACTTGAGGGTGACCGTACTATCATCCAACACCCTGTGGATAAAACTGAGATTCAAGAACTTCTTAGCTACTTATCCACAGACTATCCAAGTGTTTCTGTGAATATCTACTCTGGCAAGGATTGGATTACCAACCAACTAGACAAATGGTCTCAGTTGGAAGCAAGCATCACGGGCGAATCTCCCATTATTAAGGAACTCCAAGACACTGTCTCAGATTCAAAGCCTCCTATCCACAAGCTATTGTTGATTGATGAGCCTGAAGTTATCCAGGATCTCCACCAAAAACTCCTAAGCATGGATTTTCCACAGACAGCCTTCTACTTATCCAAAGATAACTACCTTGAAGTCACCGCCAAACATGTTTCTAAAGAACATGCTCTCCTTGAGGTTGCCAAATATTATGACATCCCGCTTGAACAAGTCATGACAATAGGAGATAACTTCAACGATAGTCCAATGCTGGCTCTGGCTGGTCTAGGAGTTGCTATGGGCAATGCACCTGAGGGAGTCAAGGAGACTGCAAACCTAGTGACTGCCTCAAATGATCAACATGGAGTAGCACAAGCTATCATAGAGCATGTTTTAAACTAAGCTAATATCTAATGGTGGGAACAACATTTAATCGCCAACTCGAATTTTAGAACAAAAGGAAGGGTGCCTAAGGGGCCTTTTCTTTTGTCAACGAAAAAAGCCTTCCTCTCTCGAAGAAGACCAAAAATTTCTAAAGGTAAAGAAGGAGGCCAACAAGAATTCCAATGACATAGCCTGCCAAAACATCACTGGGATAATGAACACCACCTAGCACGCGCAAGATAGCCAAAAGTGCTGCGAGCAAAAGCATAGTCCCACCTAGCCACGGATTAAGCAATAAGGCAAACATGGCAATGGCTGTTGCTGAAAAAACGTGACGGCTAGGAAATGACTTGCCAAGACTGTCCTTCTTAAGAAGGGGCTGAATGTCCCAGGTCTGATAAGGTCGTGGGCGATTATAAAGGCCACGACCAAGAGAAAGCAGAAAAAAGCCTCCTCCCATAATAAGCACTGTCGCAAAAAGAACAAACCAGCCATTCCTCAGCCAAACCAAAATAAGAAATATAGGAAAAAGCAGGTAAAAAGTCCTTGTTATAGCCTTGTTCAATCCTCCCAAGACCCTAGCATAAGGACGCAATGGAGCGCTAATCCTATCGTAAAATTGTTTATAATTCATCATCATCCGTTAGAAAAAGGGAGGGACACAGAACTAAATTTAAAAATCTAGATTCTAGTCTCTCCCCCATGTTTAATGAGATAGTCTTCCGAGGTTGAAGTCTCTTATCTCGACCTCTTTTTGTCTATCTTAAAGTTCAGCGATTTGGTAGAGTTCAAGCTCAGCAGCTGTTTCTGAACCAAACATGTTAATCATGATTTTAACCTTGTTGTTTTCAATTTCTACAACACGGCCTTCTTGACCCATAAAGGCACCATCGATGATTTGAACCACGTCACCAACCTTGATATTCGTATCAAAGACATCAACTGTTTGACCCATTGAAATCAAGATTTGACGGATTTCTTCTTCCAAAAGTGGTGTTGGTTTAGAACGGTTTCCGTGTGAACCAACGAAACCAGTAACGTTTGGAGTATTACGAACAACAAACCATGCTTCGTCTGTCATTACCATCTCAACAAGAACGTAACCAGGGAAGCGGTTTTCTTCCACTTCTTTAACTTTACCGTTTTTCTCAACATTGACAGTTTGAGTTGGGATTTCAACACGCAAGATATTTTCAAGCATGTTATAAGTTTGAGCACGTTGCAAAAGATTTTCTTTAACTTTATTTTCGTATCCTGAATACGTTTGAAGGACGAACCAACCCTTATCGAATGAATCTAGCATTTTAGGATTCCTTTCTTTGTTCTAAATGACATTTAAACACCATTGACCATCAATCTTCTAGGCTCAAGCGTTAAATGTAAATGAATGCCTATATTTTAATTCAAAGCGTAATAAAAAAGCCTGGTGGCCCTTGTTATCGCTTTTATCTGCATTTATTATAACAAAAAAGAGCAGGCATGCCCACTCTTTTTGTGTTTTCTTTAGAAAAAGTTAATCAGTGCTGACATAGCGCGACTCAACAATTCATCAAACGCATAGATGATGACAGTGAAGAACGCAGTATACTCAAGAACTGAAATAAAATCGTGCCAGCGTTGTTTACGGTCTGGCCAAGTCGTGTCTTTTAAGACTTTGAAAATACTTCCAGTTTGTCTCACGGTGTCTCCTATCTTGTTTCCTTATGCAAGGTGTATTTTTTACAATGTTTACAAAATTTGTTAACTTCTAGTCGTGTTGGTTTGGGAGTGCTACTCACATTAATTGAGTAGTTTCGGCTCCCACATTCAGTACACGCTAGGCTTGCTTTTTTCTGTGCCATAACGCCTCCGTTCTTTTTATCTTACCACTTTTAAATACAATTGACAAGCTATCTGAATAGACCTGAGAAGGAGTCTGTAATCTTATCCCAAAGGCTGCTTGCCTGATCTTTAACGTCATTGACAACGTCTGAAGCCTTGTCTGTCCATGACTTATTACTGCTATTACGCGAGTCATTTGGATCTGCCGTATAGTCTAGTGTTTGACCATCAGCTGCATAGGCATTTTCAACGGTAAACTCAGTACCTGGTGTGTTTGGCAAAACATCCGCAGCGATATAGCTGAAAATAGTTGAAGCTGTTCCCGAGCTTGCTCCTGTTAAGTAGTGACTCTCGTCAGTCTTATCAAAACCAATCCAAGTCGTCATAACCACATCAGGAGTATAGCCAATTACCCACTGGTCACTGGTCAAATCCTTGTTAAATTCAGCCTGAACAGTACCTGTCTTACCTGCCATCGTGTAACCTGTGTAATTAGCATTCACAGCAGAACCATTTGAGAAGGTACCTAGCATCATGCTGGTCATCTGGTTAGCTACTGACTGGCTAACAACACGTTTAGACTTCTTACTATGGGTAGCAATAATGTCACCACTAGCATTTTCAATCTTCGTAATGAAATAAGCTGTGTTCATCTCACCACCATTGGCAAAAGTCGCATAAGCCTGAGCCATTTGTAGAGGACTGGCTGTCACACCACCACCAAGGGCAATTCCCAATTCTTCTGGCACATTATCAAAGTTAAGACCAAATTTCTGACCGTAACTAATCCCTTTTTGAATACCGATTTGATTAAAGAGGTAAACTGCTGGGATATTGTAGGAGTTGGCCAGAGCTTGATACATGGGCACATCCTCTGTCTCAACACCACCGTAGTTGGTTGGTGTATAGCCATTGTAATCAATTGGCCTATTAGGAAGGTCCTTATTGATGCTCCATCCCGAAGCAAGAGCCGGGGCATAGACTACCAAAGGTTTGATGGTTGAACCAGGACTACGCTTTCCTTGGGTTGCATAGTTGAAATTACGGAAGGTTGTGTCACTTGTACCACCTACACGACCGACTAGACCACGGACTGCACCTGTTGAGGGATCAAGGGCCACACTAGCTGATTGAGCTGTACTACCATCACTTTCTGATGTTGGGAAGAGATAGGTGTTTTCATAGGTCTGCTGCATATTAGCTTGTGAGTTGGCATCCATCTCTGTGTAGATTTTATAGCCATTTTTAACAATTTCATCCTCACTCAAGCCATAAATCTTCGTAGCTTCTTCAATGACAGCATCAAAGTAAGACGGATACCTATAGTCATCACCAGTCCCTTGATAAGTATCATCCAAGCGGCTAGCCATATCAACTCCAGCTGCACTATCAGCATCAGCTTGACTCAACTTCTTGTCATCAACCATATTGGCAAGGACTGTATTTCGACGGTTGGTCGCATTCTTGATATTGTCAATGGGATTGTAAATTTCAGGCCCCTTAAGCATACCTGCGAGTGTCGCTGCCTCATCCACCGTTAGATTGGCAGCACTAGTCCCGAAGTATTTTTGGCTGGCGTCTTCAACACCCCAAACACCATTTCCGAAGTAGGCGTTATTGAGATACATGGTAAGGATTTCTTGCTTGCTGTATTTCTTGGTTAGTTCCAAAGAAAGAAAGAATTCCTTAGCCTTACGAGTTACTGTCTGTTCCTGAGTCAAAAAGGCATTTTTAGCTAACTGTTGCGTGATGGTCGAACCACCACCAAATCGACCCATGGAAACAATGGCTAGGAGGAAACGTTTGACGTTAATCCCACTATTTTTGTAGAAGGTACGATCCTCCGTTGCAATGACGGCATTCTCTAGGCTATCACTAATAGCATCTAGCTCCACATAGGTCCCTTTTTGCCCTGACAATGAACCAGCTTGATTGCCTTCTTTGTCATAGATAACCGTAGTAGCCTTCAAGGCATCCTGAAGATCTGAGACATTGGTCGTCTTAGCGATATAGAAGAGATAGGAGCCTACTGTCAGAACCAACACAGCTACCAAGATAAAGAGAATTTTACCAATATGATAGCGACGCCAGAAACGGCGAATAGGATTTCTTGGCGAAAGAGTGAACTTGCTCAAGAAAGCCTGAACCTTCCCTAAGGGTTTGGTCGTGTCAATAGGTTTCTTTTGCTTAGAACGTTGGTAACGTGAAGTCTCTTGACTTTCTCGTGACATATCAAGTT
>DBFVHV010000265.1:0-7161 GCA_048524165.1 Streptococcus sp. | reverse complement strand
AGTCGTTAAAAAGACCGTATGAAAGAAAGGCAAAGCTAACTCCGATAACAATAGGCGTGAAGTGTATGCGTAAGCGCTCCTTTTCCTCAACCTGCAAATATTCATAACCAATAAAACGGTGAACCAAGATGTAAAGAGGATAAGCAGCTACCACACATAAGAAATTCGTTAAGGACTCTGGAATACGGCTAGTCAAGTCAGTTCCCAACAGTAAAGGGAAGACGATTAATGACAAACCTCTCATAATGATATTGGTTGTCCCCCAGGCATAGAAACTGTTAAAAACCGGCTCTATCCATGGCAAGTCTGGACGTTTGTAATAACTAAAACAAAATAAAATAAGAGGATTAAGTAAAAATTTGAATCCCATTGGAAGTATAGGGGTCAAAACAACTGAAAAAAGACCACCTGCCAGAAGTAGCCACCAAGCAATCTTGACTCTACCAGCTGCACTAAACATCAGATAATTAACAAAGAAAATCAAGAGCATGTCTAAGGACGTTAGCCAATGAAAATCTTTGAAAGCAGCAGATAGTGTTTCAATTACAGATATCATTCTTTTTCCCCCTCTCCCTTTAATCTGATTTAAGAAACTTCCTCAAAAATCCCCTAGAAAGCCCTTTTACAACACTACTCATTATATAGTTTTTTGTAAGTTTTCACAATAATTAATTTTCTAATAAACTCTTTAAACCCTCTAAGAATCCACTTATTTATACAAAGAAGGCTTACTATTAAATTAAAGTTACAAATGTAACATAAAAAGTTGAGATAATTTCACCTCAACTTTTAGATTATAAAGTGACTTTTTGAGACCTTCACCCTTGTCAGGTCTAGTCAGCCTTATAGTAGAATTGTTTGGCGTCAGATTGTGTACCCCCTGATTGAGTCACTAGGATACGGTCTTTAGTATTATCGGAAGCATCAGGATAATCTCCTGACGCATTCGGCAAGGTCGTACCTTTCGGGATGAAAAAGATTATTGCACCATACATTCCTGTTCTTAGACTCGCTCTCAGGTATCCATTTTCAAGACTAGAATTAGCATTTTGAACTTCATAATCTGTCGGTGACGTTACTTGATTCTTAGAAAACGTCAAAGTGTTACCATTCCCATTCTTCCAAGTCCCTTCAAGGCTTTGGAAGTTATTGTCCTTAATAGCAGTAACGTCCATGCCAGTTTGCTCAGTCTTAGTGTCTGTTTTTGTTTCTGTCTTAGCTTCTGATGAGCTTGACGATGATTCTGATGCTTGTGAAGAGCTTGTTGACTCTGAACTTTCGGACTTATCAGCACTAGAGTAATGCTTAAGTAATTCTTGATAGGCCTCCTGCATGTCGTCTGGTGCCACCTTGTAGGTCTGAACAGCTTTCTTATCGTAATTACCCTTCCAGTAGTTGGTCACATAATAAACAGTACCATTAGACCCTAGGACAATTTGGTAAGAATCCTTATCTTGGTCTACCAAATCCTTATAGAGTTTGTTGTAGCCATTATAATTGCCACCAGTCTTGTCATCAGCTGAGAAGTCCTTGAAGAGAGCCTTTTGTTCAGCGGCATTGTCTTCATACATGGCATGCTTCTTATCCTTCAAGGTATAGAGACGGAAAGAAGACGTTGGGCTATAGTCCGCAGTCTTACCACTATTTTCATTAATTCCTAGAGCGAAGGAATCGACCGTGTTTTTATAGTCCTTGAAATCATAGTTTGAGGCTTCCTTACCATCGATGATACCACTCGGAACACCAGAGATATTTTCATAACCGTCCGCATTGATTAAGTTGGCCATGATAGTAATGGTTTGACTGCTGCCTTTTTCCTTAGGTGCTTTAAATGAAAGGAAGGTTGGGCTGCCATCGCTGACCTTTGTAATACTGTCAAAGCTGCTTTGAACTAAAACCGCATCCTTAGCATAGTCAGACTGATAAAGCCATTTACCAAAAGCTTCCGTGATGGCCTTAATATCCTCAGTAGAATAGTCCGCAACATAAGTCGTTTCCTTATCCCCATTGACATCAGTCTTAGTCTTGATATCTGCATTTGGCTTACTTGGATCGTTAGAAGACATACTTGAGCTGGCATCACTAGCCGAAGAAGAACTACTTGATTCCAAAATATCTTTAATAATACTTTTAACTTGGCTACTTGAAGAAGTTGATGAAGCCTCGCTAGACTCAACGACTTCAGATCCTCCTTCGACCTGAGTATAGGTGTCTGAATCGGTCATTTCAACCTTCGCATCTCCCCCAGGCACCATACTTGGTGTGATACGGATAGTACCCTCTGAGTTTCCGTCATTTCCGGCCAACTTAAAGCTTAAAGAACGGTCTTCCCCAGCTTGGGCATTCGCCTGGTAGGTATCCCCAGTCTCCGTATTTTTGACTTCGTACTTGTCTCCCTTAATCTTACGGACTTCAAAACGCACCTTGTTCCCGGTATTCTTATCGACAACAGTTGTAGCATAGACTCTAGAAGACGATGTAAAAGCCGTGCTCTGAGTGTATTTTCCAAGTACCATGAAGACCAAAAAGACAATCAAGGCCAAACCGATAAACTTTTTATGTTTAAATTGTTTCATGAGGTCCTCCTAGATAAACAGATAGCCGACAACATAGCCAAAAAGGGCGATACAAATCAAGAGCAATATTTCCAAAACTAAAAGCCAGCTAAACTTAAGATCGCCCAAACCAACCTTAGACAAGACTTGTCTGAATTTAGAATTTTTCTGTCTGCTCAAACCACTCGAAAGGGTAAAACCATTTTTTGCGGCTTCTGCCACTTCCTTATCGTTTGGCTTGCGACCATGCTGAACTTGGAAATCAATCAGCCATTCATCATATTGTTGCATTTATTTCTCCTTCTTCTGAAGTGTAATGAAAAAGAGTAGAGCATAAACTAGGCAATGAAGCACCAAGGCCCACCATTGACCCCAGAATTCGCCTGTAGACCCTTGAAAGGCCTCCAACTGACTCTTGGGTACAGGGACACCGTACTTAGCCAAGCTAGACGGCAAATCCGACAAATCACTGGAAATCCCAACAAGCTTGTGGCCATAGCCCAGATAGATAAATTTTTGAACCCAATCGATTGCTTTAGGCAAAGATAGGATAGTTCCTGATAATGAAAATTGCATGATACCCACAACTACTGCTAGGATAACAGAGGTTATCTCAGATTTTCCAACCAAAGCTGAAATAAAGAGGGCAATGAAATGCGATGCCAGAAAAACCAGAAGCACTGTAATGCCAACTTCCCAACGGTAGGAACCAAAAATATGACCAGCATCTGGAAAATCCTTGTCAAAGAACTTACTAAAGACAGAGTAAGATAGAATAAAGACTATGGTTTCCAAAACGGCAAAGAAAGCGTGAATCCCCATACTAGCAAAGGCAAAGGCCGAACGGCTCAAGCCTGAGAAAAAGTCACGATTGAGAACTGAGCGTTCTTTGGAAATATAAATACTGTTTTGAACCACAATCAAGAGGCTGGTCGAGAAAAGCAAGAGAAAGAGCGTCATTCGAGTTGTTTCAAAATCGTCCAAAAATCCCTTGTCTTGGATATAGAGGATTAAGCCTTCAAAAGCGACAATGCCCAGAAGTACCTTAACAAAATCCATGTAGTGGTGTTTAAATTTATACCAACTTAATCGTAATGCTGCGTTCATAAGTCTCCCTAAATCTTGTAAATACGTGTTGAAGCATTGAGCTCCTGGTAGACATCTGCGATGTTCATATCCATATATTTGCGAATCATGTATGGATCGCTAGTCTTGTATTCCAAAAGCAACTCTTCATAAGTCCCTGCAAAGGTTGGACGTCCCTTAGACAAGAAGATAATCTTGTCAAAAATAGCCAGATTTTCTGTGTTGTGGGTAATCACCACAATTGACTTGTTAGCTGATTTAGCCAAAATTTTCAAGGTACGTAAGAGATTACGGTCACTGAGGGCATCCAAACCTGAAGATGGCTCATCAAGAATAAAGTAGGGACTAGGGCTAAGAAGCTCAATACCAATTGAGACACGGCGTTTTTGCCCGCCAGAAAGCTCTGAAATTTTCTTGTTGGCAAATTCCGTCAACCCTAAATCATCCATAATTCCTGCAATGCGATGCTTTTTAGTCAGCTTACCACTTCCTTTAAGATGGTGGTCCGCATAAAAATCAAAGGTCTCAGATACCTTGAGGTACTCACGTAGGAGATTTTGTTGGGGCACATAAGACCAAGAGCGTGAGCCTGCAGTCACAGGTTTTCCATTTTCCAAAATACGAAATTGTTGGCAAGTTGGTTTAAGCTGACCAAGGAGAATCTCTGTCAGAGTTGTTTTTCCTGAACCAGAGGCACCCAAAATACCGACAACTTGACCAGTCTCCATAGTAACATCCAAATCCGTAAAGAGCTGGTTAGTATTTCCCTTATATTTAAAACAGATATGTTCAAATGTTAATTGATTGGTTTCCATTAATATCTCCTAGGACATAAGTAACATCAAGGCCACAATAAGGATGGCGCCTATAATAAGAACGATAACATTGATATTTAAGAAGAGAATCAAGCTTAATAGAATCACAAAGGCCAAGGCCGCGAATACGTAATTTTTAAGAGATGACTCTTTGGTATCAGTCACCGCAACAGGTTCAAAAGGAATTTCCTTTTTACCTGATAGATTGGTAGTATGAGTGGCCGTTGCTCTCTCAGTTTCCAGAGCCTTCCTCTGAGCCTGTCTGAGTTTTCGGTCGTATTGTAGCTTTTCATGGTCTGAGAAAAAGATAGAGCGAATCGTATAAAGCTCACTGCGCAGACGCTCACCTTCCTGATCCAAGGTACCGTTAGTCCAAAGGTCCTCTAGCTCCTCACGTAAAAAGGAGAGAGCCGTAAAACAGTCTTTAGCCGACATCTCTGGAGAAATACGGTTGCTGACCTCTCTTAAATAAGACACTTGTTGTCCTGTCTCTGTATCGATTGCTTTGTAATAGTCTATCATGAGATGAATTTAGCAAAAATAGCTTGAAGTTCTGACAAATCTTCCTTAACCACTTCTTGGGTTTGATTGACTTGTGCGTTAACAGAAAAACGTGCCACAACAGTATTGCTTCGAGGATCTGAAACTGTCACCTTAACAATTTGTTCTGAGTCAAAAGCATAGGTAACTTGCGCCAAGAGCTCGCCTTTATGACGTGCTTGTGCCACTTGTCCTTCCACTTGCCCCAAAATCTTCACAGCAAATGGATTTTCGTAATTTCCTTCTGTGATACGAAGTTTAAACTTACTCTGTCCATCCACAACCGCAAAGAGATCCTTGGTAACGGCCAAAGGCAAGACCGAATTACGTGGAACCACGACACTATTGTAGTAATCCCCCACAAAGCTATAGTTTTTGTTTGGATTTTTCTTGAAGAGAAGACCGATTCCCTGAGAGGTCACATCCTTGACAACCACTTTGTCAGTTTCTGTCGTCTTGCCATCCTGATGCTCAGAGAAACTAACCTCATTGTTGATAATAAGGTCGGCCAAAATAGATGCTCCCTGTGCCACAATGGTGTCTGGATTAAGGTCAAATTTAGGCTCCAAACCACTCATCAAGCGAATCATCTGACGAATCATTGGCATGCGCGTAGACCCACCCACAAGGAGAATATGGTCAATCTCTTCCCACTTCAAACCAGATGCTTGAAGGGTAGACTGTACCTTGATTTCAGTATCTTTGAGGAGATCCAAGGTAATTTCATTGAAAATCGCCTGGGTAATCAAGACACCATATCCTTGACCATTAACATAGTGCTCATAGAGAGCTTGATCATTCACAGATAAACTTGTCTTAATCTGTTCAGCCTTGTATTGGAGTTGAATTTTTTCCTTCTCAGAAAGGTTAGTCATATTGACACCTTGTTTTTCCAACTCTTGCATAATGTAGCCCACAAGACGTTTGTCAAAATCAATCCCACCAAGACGTGAATTCCCGTCAGTTGCCAAAATATCATAAGCATGATCAGCCACTCGCATGATAGTAACGTCAAAAGTTCCCCCACCAAGGTCGAAAACCAAGACATTTCCTTGAGCATTTTTAGTGTGGGCATAGGCGATAGCTGCAGCCGTAGGCTCATTGATAATACGCAAGACGTTAAATCCTGCGATACGACCAGCAGTCTTCGTTGCTGCACGTTGATCTGACGTAAAGTAGGCAGGAACCGTGATGACAGCATCCTTGATCCCATCTGCTTGGCCCATCTCCTGACCAACTACATAAGCACGTTTACGGAATTCGTTCAAAACCAAGGCAGAGAGAATAATAGAATTGACACGTGTATGATCTGGTGTGTCACTGGCAATCGGACGACCAATATCACGCTTGAAGTCAAATTTAAAATTTTCTGTGCTTCCGATTTCTGTTCCACGCTCGATAGCTTCCTTACCAAAAGCTACATGGTTTTTACCACCGATATTTGAGAAGTAGACCGCTGAACGCAAGACCTGATCGTCATTCGTTCCCATCGGAATAATCTCTGGCACATCTTCACGAACAACAGCCATGACGGAGTTGGTTGTTCCTAAATCAATACCAATCGCTTTCTTTCTCATAACAATTTCCCTTCTAGCCTCATCTTGAGTTTATCTGACTTTCAATCTTAGCATGCATTCGCTTAGGTCTTTTTATGTCATTTTCGTCACATAAAACTCCAATAGAGTATAGTTATTCCAGTCTAGTTTTTTTCACTATACTATATTATCACAAAAAAAGAGACTATAAAATAGGAAAAAAGGGAGTGAGACCGAACAACTGTTCAAAAACTGTTCCTCGTCCTACTCCCTTGGGTATTAGTTGATTGGAAAGACTTGATGACCTTGGAAATCCCAGAGCTATTATCCCTCCTAAATTGTCATGCCTTATATCAACTAAGACAGTCCCACTTTCTGAAAAAAAGCTGAGAAACTCATCTCAGCTTTCTTTGTTATAGTCGAAGCGAATGACTTGCTTCTTTGCATCCACATAGGCATGTACACCAAAGGGAACAATGGCTCTTGGTGTGGCATGGCCGACATTCAGATTATAGACAATCGGGATATTGCTGTCAACGATGCTCATTAGCACCTCTTTATAGTCGTTATAGAAGGTTTCATCCATAGGTTTCCCAACCAAGAGTCCACTGACGACCTCAAATATTCCAG
>DBFVHV010000264.1:0-2657 GCA_048524165.1 Streptococcus sp. | reverse complement strand
AAACAATTGAAAAAGTCTTGACACCTCTCAACTTATAAATCTGCCCTAAAGCGAGAAATAAAGCAGGTAGAAAACTCAATAAAATTGCTACAACCATGATTCCCAGTGTTATCGGAACACCATATAAAGCCTTGATAAAGGTATCTATAATAAAAGTAATATTCATTTTTTACCTCTCTTTTACGCCCAATTGTTGCTCTACTATCCTAGAAATCAACGATAGTATTAATGCTATTGCCCAATAAACCAAGGCAACAGCTGTGTAAGTCTCCAAAGAATAATTTCCTAAATGACGACTAATCAAGAGGTTACCTTTGCCCATAACATCAATAAAACCAATTGTATAAGCCAAAGCTGCATCGCGCATAAGATTAAGTATAGCTGTTGTAATATTTGGTAAAGCAACCTTAAATGCTTGAGGGGCAATAATTCTTACAAAGGTTTGTTCAGAAGTAAGCCCAATACTAAGCCCAGCCTCTAATTGTCCTTTAGGAATTGCTTGATAAGCCGCTTTAAACACTTCTGATATCATTGCTGAAAATAGGAGAACCATGGTCACAAGAACAAATATCAATTTAGACCAATCGTTTATATCTAACCCTAACCACCAATTGAGAAATTCAGGAACTCCATAGAATACCAAGAACAACAATACAATAGGTGGAGTACAACGTAAGATAAAAACATAACCCTTAGCCAGATTTTCAAGAGCTTTATCCTTAGAAAGACTTGCCCATGCTATCAAACCTCCTAATAACGACCCTAGTATAGTCGTTAACAAGAGCACTAACAATGTCATTGGTAAGCCCTTTATGATTTCCGGAATTGTTCCAATCACTTTTGAAATGTCGTAATTGACCATATTTTCTCCTAACTAAACTCGTTCAGAAGCTTATCAAAGTAGCCTACTGTTTATACATCACAATCTAATTATTTATCAACGTATGAAAAGACATCTTCGCCAAAGTATTTTTTAGACAATTTTTCAAGCGTACCATCTTCTTTTAATTCTTTAATTGCCTTCGTATATTCTTTTGAAAACTCTTCATTCTTACTATCACGATGGAAGAGTGGGTAAGTCGGAATACCTTTATATGGGAACCAAGTTAACTTATCCGCATATTGATGATAAGCACCATCCTTATCAGTCACAGCTTTTTCAAAAGACAATTTAATATCAAAATAAGCATCATAACGATTTTCCAAGACCCATGCATAGGCATCTGAAACTTGGAAAGATTCTGCAGATGTCAACTCAATTGGCTGATCTTTATGTTTATCGTTATAGTTCTTGATAACATTCCACTGTGCATTTTGTGGTGAGATAGGTACCAATTTCCCCTTTTGTTTGGCAAAATCTGAGATATTTTTATATTTATCTTTATCTTCCTTACGAATGGTAAATCCAATAATACTTGCTCCAATTGGATCTTTTGGTATGATGAACTTTTTAGCTCGTTCATCCGTGTACCAAGCACCCTTAGTACCAATATCATATTTACCTGACTCCAGACCGATTAAGAGGTCATCATCACTTGTTCCTGTATATTCAAATTTATACTGAGGAAGCTTTTTATCAATTTCCTTTAATACAGCTACCTCATAGCCATCAGAGTTACCATCTTTATCCACAAAATCATAAGGAACATAGTTCTGAGTATGGGCAACTTTTAGTGTTGTCACCTTTCCAGAGTCTGATTTTCCTTTTTTATCTCCTGTTAAACTACGTCCAATAACTGTAGCTCCAATAAGTGCTACAACAACAGCTCCACCAATAATCCATGTCTTTTTACTCATATTAATCTCTCCTTTTTCTTATAAAATTGCTGCTTCACGAACCCATGCAATACGCTCGAGGCTAATATCACTAGGAATCGTACAATCAGCCCCTATGATTAACCCATGAGTTCCTGTATCAGCAATAATCTCTTTAACCTTTTCTTGAATGACCTCTTTACTTCCATTGTATAAAAGACCATCTTTACCATTTTCAAAACCACCGAGAACTGTCCGACCACCGAAAATATTACGACCTTCTGCCAAACTAATTCCTTCAGGACCAACCGCCCAATTAACTACCTGAGCAGGATAATCTTTAAAGAGTTCAACGTTATTGCGGGCCCCTTCGTAACCGCAAATATGTAGAATATTGTGACCCTTGACCTCATTAGCTGCATCTAAAACCTTTAATTCACTTGGAGCAATGATTTCTTTATAAATCTCAGCGCTAACACGATTATCTTGAATACTTTGAACACTTAGGTAAATACCATCAGCACCTGCTTCTTCAATCACCCTCTGACTAAGACTCGCAATGTCTTCGCCAATAACATCTAAAACATGCTTCAACGCCTTACGGTTCTCCACGATGTAATCTGCGATAAGATCATCGCCACCTGAAACTCTTCCAACTAACCATTTAAAATAAGTAACAGGAGCGAAAATATTGTAAATTGCAACAATATCTTCAGGAAAATCAGCAATCAGACTTTTTACAAGTTCAACTTGTGCAGAAATCCAAGGATGTTTTGCACCTAAAGGTTCAAGCCTTTGCAAATCACTGATTGATTTAAAATCTTTAAAAGCTGGCTGCGGATAGGAAAAGAAACCATCACTCATCAATTTAACAAAGTCAGGTTTGACTTCTGCAATAAATT
>DBFVHV010000263.1:0-2009 GCA_048524165.1 Streptococcus sp. | reverse complement strand
GTGAGTGATGATGTCCAATTTGAGTCAGTATTGCAACAAACTTTACAGTTGAGTGGCTTAAAATATATTAGAACTATTCGGAAAAAACCAGCCCCCCTATATAAGGGAGATGAAGATTTCTCTAAAGGGTATATAGAGCTTAAACGAGGAAACGACCTTACTTTGGTTTGTTCTGGAATAATGGTTGCACCTTGTTTAGAAGTAGCGAATTCTTTGGAAAAAGAAGGTTATTCGGTTAGTGTCATTGATCTCTTTCGTGTTAAACCAATTCACCCTGAGGTGGAAACTTTGTTGTTAGATAAAGCAGTACTAACTGTTGAAAATCATAATGTTATAGGTGGTTTAGGTAGTACAATCTGTGAAATTATGGCGACCAAAGTCAATACACCAGTTTATCGACTTGGTATAAAAGAACGTTTTGGCCAAGTAGGACAACAAGATTATCTTCTTAAGGAATATGGTTTAGATAAGGATAGTATTAGACGAGAAATTCAACAGATTTTATCTTAAGTTTAGACATATCTGAAAAAGGCAAACATCTTATTAGTAGATGTTTGCCTTTTATAGTTTTGAATTCGTAATTTACGGATGTCGACTGATTCTCAACCAAAGATTTCTTTTGCTAGTGCTTTTCCTTTTGGAGTTGCTGCTAAGCCACCTTCAGCAGTTTCACGAAAGGCAGTTGGAATAGCTGAACCGACCTGATACATAGCGTCAACAACCTGGTCTACTGGAATGGCAGATGTGATACCTGCCAAAGCCATATCGGCAGCGACTAGGGCAAAACTTGCTCCCATAGCATTACGTTTGACACAAGGGACTTCGACTAATCCAGCTACGGGGTCGCAAATGAGCCCCAACATATTTTTTAGTACGAAGCAAATGGCTTGGCTAGCTTGGAAAGGTGTTCCACCAGCAGCCATTGTAATAGCCGCTGCAGCCATAGCAGAGGCAGAGCCAACTTCGGCTTGGCATCCTCCCTCTGCTCCAGAAATCGAGGCGTTATTGGCGATGACTAGACCAAATGCTCCAGCAGTGAAGAGGAAATCCAGTTGCTGCGACTCGCTCAAGCCTAATTTTTCGATAGCAACAGTGAGAACAGCGGGCAGACAACCTGCTGATCCAGCAGTTGGTGTGGCACAAACCAAGCCCATCTTGGCGTTAGATTCATTGACGGCCATGGCATTTCTAGCAGCACCCAGAACAGCAGAATCAGCCAGGGTCTTCCCTTTTTTGATATAGGCATCCAGTTTGGCAGCGTCCCCCCCAGTTAAGCCTGTCGGTGATTTCTCTGGGGACAAACCAGCCTGAACAGAATCTATCATTACTTCGAGATTTCGTGTCATGAGCTCTAAGATTTCAGAACGGTCACGTCCAGATAGTTCGATTTCTGTGGCAATCATGAGTTCAGCAATATTGCCTTGGTAATCACGGTCAGCTTGTTGAACCAATTCTTCAATAGTGTAAAACATGGAAATCTCCTCTTAACTGAAAAAGTTCACATTATGCAAATTTTGAATTCTTGCGATATCAGTGACGGCATCATCACACTGGTGAGAGTCAATTTCGATAATCATAATAGCCTTCTCACCAGCATTTTCTCGAGTGACAGTCATCTGAGCGATATTGATACCATAACGAGATAAAATATCAGTCACAAGAGCAATCATTCCTGGAACATCTTGGTGAACAATGATAAGTGTAGGTGTATTCATTTTGAGGTTGACCGCAAAACCATTGAGCTCAGTCACTTGGATATTCCCTCCACCGATGGAAACACCAGTGGCAGAGATGGTTTTTCTAGCATTTTTTAGTGTAATTCGAGTGGTGTTGGGATGTGGTGCATTGCTGTCTTTGTTGATTTTCCAGTAGACCTTAATGCCTTTTTCGTGTGCAATATCAAGCGCGCGCGGAATATCAGGATCATCAGTTTCCATACCTAAAATACCAGCCACAAGAGCCACATCTGTCCCATGACCCCGATAGGTTTTTGCAAAGGAATTAAAAAG
>DBFVHV010000262.1:0-2476 GCA_048524165.1 Streptococcus sp. | reverse complement strand
CTTCGTTTTGGTAATCTTGAGGCAACTGATGAAGAAATTGTTGAAGCCGCTAAGGCTGCCAATGTGGACCACTTTATCCGCACGCTGCCTGGTGGTTACAATATGGAAATGAATCAGGAATCAAGCAACATTTCACTGGGCCAAAAGCAGCTTTTGACCATTGCTCGTGCACTTTTGGCTGATCCTAAAATCTTGATTTTGGACGAGGCAACCTCATCGGTTGATACCCGTCTGGAACTCTTGATTCAAAAAGCCATGAAAACTCTCATGCAAGGTCGAACAAGTTTTGTCATTGCTCACCGTTTATCAACGATCCAAGAAGCAGACAAGATTTTGGTCCTTAAAGATGGACAAATCATCGAACAAGGGAACCATGAATCCCTCCTTGCAGATAAAGGTTTCTATTACGATTTGTATAATAGTCAGTTTGCGGAGAAATAAACAGAAAAATCCATCAGTTATGAACTGATGGATTTTTTCTGAATGTGACGTGCAGTAAGAGAGACTTCCCCTGTAAGAGAAGTCTCAACATCACTATTTATTTCTCCGCACGTCGTGTGACGAACATGGCATCTCCGAAACTGAAGAAGCGATAGCGTTCTTGAACAGCGTGTTTGTAGGCATCTAGGACGAATTCACGACCAGCAAAGGCTGAAACCAACATCACCAAGGTTGATTTTGGAAGGTGGAAGTTAGTTGAGAAGGCATCTACGACTGTGAATTGGTAGCCTGGTTTGATAAAGATATTGGTCCAGCCTGAGTCGGCTTGGAGCTGGCCATCATATTTATTTCCGATTGTTTCCAGTGTTCGGATTGAGGTTGTTCCTACTGCAACAATGCGACCTCCAGCAGCTTTGACACTATTGAGGGTATCGGCAGCTTCTTGGCTGAGGGTGTAAAATTCTGAGTGCATTTCATGCTCGTCGACATTTTCAACAGAAACAGGTCGGAAGGTTCCCAGTCCAACGTGGAGGGTGAGGTAGACCAATTTTACGCCTTTAGCTTCAATCTTTTGAAGTAACTCAGGAGTGAAATGGAGGCCAGCTGTTGGAGCAGCGGCAGAGCCATTTTCCTTGGCATAGACCGTTTGGTAACGGTCGCGGTCTTCCAATTTTTCATGGATATAAGGTGGCAGTGGCATCTCACCTAAGCTTTCCAAAACCTCAAGGAAGATACCGTCGTAGCTAAATTCTACGATACGTCCGCCGTGATCCAGTTCCTCAGTGACAGTGGCAGTCAAGCGGCCATCACCAAAACTGACTTTAGCACCCACTTTAAGGCGTTTGGCTGGTTTGGTCAAAACTTCCCATTGATCACCTTGGGTGTTTTTCAAAAGGAGAAACTCTACATGGCCGTGTGTATCAGGCTTTTCACCGTAGAGGCGGGCAGGAAGCACGCGTGTATTGTTCATAACCAAGGCATCTCCAGGGTTAAGCTGGTCAATGATGTGATCGAAGTGGGTGTCAGTCATTTCCTTGGTTACAGGGTCAATGACCAGGAGTTTAGAGGCATCACGTTGTTCCAATGGGGTTTGGGCAATCAGTTCCTCTGGTAGTTCAAAATCAAAATCGTTTGTATTCATTTCTTTCCTCGTTTAAAAATTTTCAGCCTTTTTATTATAGCACGATATAGGGCGACCGTCATTAAACTTATCGAGTGAAAGCGCTTGACAAAAAGGTTAAAAAAAGAGATAATAAATAAAAATGGTATATACCAATATCGAGGTGAATAGAATGAAAAAGATTTTAGTTAAGAATCAAGTTGAGGGAGGCAAAGTTGCCTTTGATCTTCTTAAAGAGAGCCTTGCAGCGGGTGCTCAAACATTGGGGTTGGCTACAGGTAGTTCACCTATCGCCCTCTACCAAGAGATGGTTGAAAGTGACTTGGATTTTTCAGAACTTTACAGTGTCAATTTGGATGAATATGTTGGTTTAGCACCAGACCATGAGCAGTGCTATCATGCCTTTATGAAGGCTCAACTCTTTGACGCCAAGCCATTTAAAGAGAGCTTCTTGCCTGACGGTATGGCTGAAGATTTGGAGCAGGCGGCTAAGGACTACGATGAGATCTTGTTGCACCATGCCATTGACCTGCAAATCTTAGGTATCGGAAGTAATGGGCATATTGGTTTTAATGAGCCAGGTACGCCTTTTGATAGTCAAACCCATGTGGTCGACTTGACTGACAGCACCATTGAAGCCAATAGCCGTTTCTTTGCCAGTCGAGACCAAGTCCCTACAAAGGCTATTTCGATGGGGATTGCTTCCATTATGGCTGCCAAGAAGATCATTTTGTTTGCCTATGGTGACAAGAAGGCAGATGCCATTTTCAAGATGGTCAAGGGTCCAGTGACAGAGGAAGTGCCAGCCAGTGTCTTGCAACATCATCCAGATGTAACTCTTATCTTGGATGAGGCGGCTGCTACGAAATTGTAATATTATATTGTGGAAAAACAATCTTACGAAACTCAGGTTGA
>DBFVHV010000261.1:0-1512 GCA_048524165.1 Streptococcus sp. | reverse complement strand
TTCTTATTACACTCCTTTTACTTTCAATGCCATTGTCTTGGAGCAGTTTCTGATCCTGCTTCTATCACTTTTTCTTAGCTACCAGTTTAGCAACTATACTATTTACGCAACTATTGTAATTGCTTATATCTACCATATTTTCGGACATCTGATTCAGACAATTGTTCTTCGAAAATATGTTCCTGGCTTGTTAACGGGTAGTTTAACGAGCTTGTTCTCCATCGCATTTCTAAAAATTGAAATTTCAGTCAAACTCTATGGTTACTCTTTTTTGACTTTACTGGTTATCGTTTTAAATCTTGTAGTATCATTTATGATTCTTAATAAAATCAGTCATAAAAAATAGCACTCAGACAATCATATCTTAGAAAGGAAACATCTATGTCACTTTATCTAATCTTTAGCATCATCACAGTCTTCTTATCCCTTGTTTTTGCTCTTCTTCATTTAATGGCCAGTCTTTCAGAATTAAGAAAGCACAAGAATACTCTAGGAAATCGGCTTCTCCTTATCGGAAGCAACCTTGCGACCTTCTCTCTCATCCTCTACTTCTTTTTCCCGATTGTCGCACTATCTCTTTGGCTGATGGGTTGTGGGGTGATTTGCTACGGAGCCTATTGGAATGGCAAGCACAAAGAAAACTTCAATCCAGCCCACCATGTCATTCGATTGGGAATCGCTCTGATTCTTACCATTTCATTAGCCCTCATATAAGAAAAGAGGCTGGGACAAAAGTCCTAGCCTCTTAATTGATTTTGGATTGTCGAGCAAGACGCAGTGGTTGAGTGAGCTCTACTACGCTGATTTCATCAGCTTTTACAGCCCTACTCAACTGTGCGGAGGTAGGACGACGAAATCGAATTCTAACGAATTACCGATTTCTGTCCCACTCTCGTTTTTCTTTTTGGTGATAGCTGTATGAATGAGGAAGGCGAAATTCTTGCATTTCGACGGAACTTGTGTTAGAATGTTTAAAATGAATAGAAAAGGAGAGGCGAAGACATATCTTCGCCTCTTGTCTGTGAGGAGGTGTTGTCCTATCGCAACAATTGTTGAATTAGTAACAGAAATTCTTCAACCAGCTATCCAAGCTCCATTTGAACTAGTGGATGTTGAATATGGAAAGATAGGAGGAGATTATGTTCTAAGTATCTTTGTTGATAAGCCAGGTGGTATTACCCTGAATGATACAGCAGATTTAACAGAAGTGATTAGTCCTCTGTTGGATCAGATTCAACCAGATCCATTCCCAGAACAGTATTTCCTAGAAGTGACGAGTCCTGGTTTGGAGCGTCCTTTAAAAACCAAAGATGCTGTGGAAAAAGCTCTGGGTCAATATATCCATGTTAGCCTGTACAAGGCAGTGGACAAACAAAAGGTTATTGAAGGAACACTCGTCAAGTTCGAAGATGACCAATTGACCATGGAATACATGGACAAAACCAGAAAGAAAACCATTGAAATCCCCTATAGTCTTGTATCGAAAGCAAGACTAGCTGTCAAATTATAGCA
>DBFVHV010000260.1:0-2033 GCA_048524165.1 Streptococcus sp. | reverse complement strand
TTGTGTTAAGGTTAAATAATAAGAAAATTGGTTGTAAACCGTAGGTTTAAAACCACTTTTTAATCTATTGAGTAATCATGGATTAGTTGGAAGTTGGATTGTCTTTTCCTTCGTACTACCCCTCAAGGTTAATTTCGTACCCAACATGGTAAGAGTTGGAATTTCCCGTGGGGACAAGACTTGCTTATTGAGGACATCCATGGCAGTTCGCCCCATTTCTTCGGTGTAGACAGTGATACAGGATAAGGGTGGAAATACCTGTTTTGCCATGATTGTGTCGTTAAAGGAAATGATTTGAATCTGATCTGGAACAATGAGGTTAGCTTCTTGAAAAGCTCTGAGTGCTCCAATAGCTAGGCTATCACTTGCGGCAAAAAAGGCATCTGGAAGTTTCGCCTGTGTCTCTAGTCTAGCTTTGATAAGTTCATAACCAGATAGTGCACTAAAGTTTCCTTTTAATATGAGGTTAGCATCGTAAATTCCCTCTTCGATACAAAAATTGCGATAGGCACGCTGACGTGAATCAGGAATAATTTCTTGCAAGTCGGTTGTCTTCTCCTCACCTGTTAAAAGTCCGATTGATTGACACCCTTGGTTTTTTAAATATTGGAGGGCAGTCTGAACAGCATTTTCAAAATCGGTCGTGATACAAGGGTGTCCCTGGGTTAAGGTATCGCTATCCACAAATACAAGGGGTCTGCCCAGTGCTTCAAAATCAGAAATTTGAGATTTACTGAATTTTCCGATACAGATTACACCGATAACTTCCTCAGCCAGGTTAAAGGGGATATCGTTAAAATATCGTAGAACCTCGTAGTCGAGTTCCTGAGCCCTTTTTTCAATGCCAAGTCGAATATTATAATAGTAGATGTCATCTAATTCGTCTTCTTCACTGACCCATTGTATTATGTCAATCTTGTGTTTCTCTTTTTTAAAAGTTCCGCTTTTTTGGTGTCTAGTGTATCCCAAATCATCCGCATTATTTAAGATACGGTGTCTAGTTTCTTCGGTAACAGAGAGGGATTCGTCTTGATTTAACACACGGGAAACGGTCGCGATTGAGACCTTTGCCAATGAAGCAATGTCTTTTAATGTAGCCATATATAGTCTCCTTTAGATAGCTCTAGTATAGCATAGGTTAATCCATTTTACTTAGTTTTAGTAAAATTTTAGTAAAATTATTGATATAAAAGTTGCAAGGGGTTACACTATAACTATAAAAAATAAGTTTAACGAGGAAACATAAATGAAACCAGAACAATTGAGAGAAAAATTTAAAGAAGTTTTCGGAGTCGAAGCAGATCATACTTTCTTTTCACCAGGTCGTATTAATTTGATTGGTGAACACACTGACTACAACGGTGGACATGTGTTCCCAGCAGCTATTACCCTAGGTACTTACGGAGCAGCCCGCAAGCGTGATGACAAAGTTTTGCGTTTCTTCTCAGGTAACTTTGAGGATAAAGGTATTATTGAAGTACCGCTTGAAAATCTTCGTTTTGAAAAAGAGCACAACTGGACAAACTATCCAAAAGGTGTTCTTCATTTCTTGCAAGAGGCTGGTCATACGATTGATTCAGGTATGGATATTTACATCTATGGTAACATTCCAAATGGATCAGGTTTGTCATCATCATCATCTTTGGAATTATTGATTGGTGTTATTGCTGAAAAACTTTATGACCTTAAATTGGAACGACTTGACTTGGTTAAAATCGGTAAGCAAACTGAAAATGATTTTATCGGTGTTAACTCTGGGATCATGGACCAATTCGCTATTGGTATGGGAGCTGATCAACGTGCAATTTACTTGGATACAAATACTCTAGAGTATGACTTGGTACCCCTTGACCTTAAAGACAATGTCGTAGTCATCATGAACACTAATAAACGTCGTGAATTGGCTGATTCTAAATACAATGAACGTCGTGCCGAATGTGAAACAGCAGTATCTGAACTTCAAGAGAAATTGGATATCCAAACTCTTGGTGAATTGGACCTCTGGACATTTGATGCATACAGCTACTTGATTA
>DBFVHV010000259.1:0-6224 GCA_048524165.1 Streptococcus sp. | reverse complement strand
GCTGTTGTCGCCTTTGCCAATGGTAAAGCCTTGATGATGCCTCAAGGATCATGGGCTTTAGCGGCAGTTAAACAACAAGATCCTAAATTTGAAATTGGTATGTTCGCCTTTCCTGGAGATAAGGCAGGACATGAGGCTACAGTGGGAGCAGGAGACTTAGCTCTATCAGTATCAGCTAAAACAAAACATCCTAAGGAAACTGAGAAGTTCATCGAATACATGACCTCAGCTAAGGCAATGCAAAAGTATTATGATGTTGATGGTTCACCGGTTGCTGTAGAAGGGGTGAAACAAGATCCAAAGTCACCACTTGCTAATATTTCACAACTTGCCTTCACAGATAAACACTACGTATGGTTGGGACAACACTGGAACTCTGAAGAAGATTTCTTTAACTTAAGTGCAAATTACTTGATGGACCAAAATATCGATAACATGGCTAATAACCTCAATGCTTTCTTCAACCCTATGAAGGCCGATCTTGACTAGGAGGAGTAATAACAAAATGCGAAAATTTTTGAATAAATATTGGGGATGGACCTTCCTCATCGTACCAATCATCTTACAAGCTGTCTTCTTTTACTTTCCTATGGTACAAGGAGCCTTCTATAGTCTTACAAACTGGACTGGTTTGACTTACAATTATAAGTTTGTCGGCCTCAATAACTACAAACTTCTCTTGATTGATGGAAAATTCTTCCAAGCTATCATCTTTACCATCGTCTTAACCTTGGCTTTGATTATTGGAGAAATCTTCATCGGAATGGTTGTGGCGCGTGCGCTCAATTCAAAAATTAAGGGACAAACTTTCTTTCGTGCTTGGTTCTTCTTCCCAGCTGTACTTTCAGGTTTGACCGTTTCCTTGATTTTCAAACAATTCTTTAACTATGGCCTTCCAACAATCGGTAAGGTTTTGGGGATTGGTTTCTTGCAAGAAAGCTTGCTCGGAACTAGCTTTGGAGCAGTCATTGCAACAATCTTTGTTCTCCTTTGGCAAGGGGTAGCAATGCCAATCATCCTATTTCTTGCAGGTCTTCAAAGTATTCCAGATGATATTCTTGAAGCTGCAGCTATTGACGGTGCTACTGCTAAACAAACATTCTGGAAGATTGAGTTGCCATACTTACTTCCAACAGTTTCAATGGTCTTCATCCTTGCACTTAAATCAGGTTTAACAGCCTTTGACCAAATCTTTGCACTTACAAGTGGTGGACCAAATAACGCCACAACATCTCTAGGGCTCTTAGTTTATAACTATGCTTTCAAAAGTAACCAATACGGTTATGCCAATGCGATTGCCATTATCCTCTTCTTGATTATCGGTGTCGTATCAGTCCTACAAATCAAACTATCTAAGAAATTTGAAATTTAATGGAGGAGTATCACAAATGAAAAAAGAAGAAAAAGTAACGAATTTTTGGAAATACGCCCTCCTCGTTGTCGGTGGTATCCTCATTCTAGTACCACTCTTGGTAACAGTCTTTAGTTCCTTTAAGACTACCAAGGACATCATGAATCATTTCTTTAGCCTGCCTAACCCATTTACGCTAAGCAACTACCAGCGTTTGATTGCGGATGGTATTGGTGGTTACTTCTGGAACTCAGCAGTTATTACAATCCTCTCACTTATTGTGGTAGCAATTTTCATCCCAGCAGCAGCCTACTCAATTGCTCGCAACATGTCAAAACGTAAAGCTTTCAACATCATGTATTCACTGTTGATTTTGGGAATCTTTGTACCTTTCCAAGTTATCATGATCCCAATCACAGTCATGATGAGTAAACTTGGTCTTGCTAATATGTACGGCTTGGTAATTCTGTATCTAACATATGCTATTCCACAAACCCTCTTCCTTTATGTAGGTTACATCAAAATTAGTGTGCCAGATAGTTTAGATGAAGCAGCAGAAATTGATGGTGCGGATAAGTTCACAACCTACCGTCAAATCATCTTCCCAATGCTTAAACCAATGCATGCGACAACCCTAATCATCAATGCCCTTTGGTTCTGGAATGACTTTATGCTTCCATTGTTGGTATTGAACAAAGATTCAAAAATGTGGACACTTCCACTCTTCCAATACAACTATCAAGGGCAATACTTCAACGATTATGGACCAAGTTTCGCATCATACATCGTAGGTATCATTACCATTACAATCGTTTACCTCATTTTCCAAAAGAATATCATTTCAGGAATGAGTAACGGTGCAGTAAAATAAGCTATTTAGACATCAGCACAACTCAATAAAATATTACGGTAACAATCAAAGAAAGAATCACTCAGATAAAGGGAGAAAACAATGGTCGAATTAAACCTTAACCACATCCACAAAAAATACCCAAATGCTACACATTATGCAGTAGAAGATTTTAACCTCAATATCAAAGATAAAGAGTTCATCGTCTTTGTCGGACCATCAGGGTGTGGTAAATCAACAACACTTCGCATGGTAGCAGGACTTGAAGACATCACTGAAGGTCAATTAAAAATCGATGGAGAAGTCGTTAACGACAAATCACCTAAAGATCGTGACATCGCTATGGTTTTCCAAAATTACGCTCTTTACCCACATATGACGGTTTACGATAACATGGCGTTTGGTCTTAAATTACGTAAATATAGCAAGGAAGAGATTGATAAACGTGTTCGTGAAGCAGCAGATATTCTTGGACTCAAAGAATTTTTGGAACGTAAACCAGCTGACCTTTCAGGTGGGCAACGCCAACGTGTAGCCATGGGACGTGCCATCGTTCGTGACGCTAAAGTCTTCCTCATGGACGAACCTCTCTCAAACTTGGATGCCAAGCTTCGTGTGTCAATGCGTGCTGAAATCGCTAAAATCCACCAACGTATCGGTTCAACAACAATCTATGTTACTCACGACCAAACTGAAGCTATGACCTTGGCTGATCGTATCGTCATCATGAGTTCAACAAAAAATCCTGATGGTTCAGGAACAATCGGACGTGTGGAACAAATCGGTACACCTCAAGAACTTTATAACACTCCAGCAAATAAATTTGTAGCTGGCTTCATCGGTAGTCCTGCTATGAACTTCTTCGAAGTCACTGTTCACGACGACAAGATTGTGAGTGATAGTGGGGTTGAGCTTGAAGTACCACTTGGTCAACTTAAAATTTTGAAAGACAAAGGTTACCTTGGTAAGAAAGTCATCTTTGGTATCCGTCCAGAGGATGTTACAAGTGAACTTGTTGCTCGTGAAGCTTATCCAAATGCTACTGTAGAAGCAGAAGTAAATGTCGCTGAACTCCTCGGAGCTGAAACTATGCTTTACGTCAAAATCGGTCACGATGAGTTTGCAGCCCGTGTTGATGCCCGTGACTTCCACAATCCAGGCGAAAAAGTTACCTTGACATTCAATGTTGCCAAAGGACACTTCTTCGATGTGACTACTGAAAAAGCTATTCGTTAAAACTATTTGAAAATTGTCCTCTGATAGAGCAAAAATGTCCTGACGATTGTCCAAGGCAAACTATCAGGTGGCAATTTTCTTTGAAAACTGATATAAGGAGATAAGTATGTATGATTTAGAAAAGCCTTTACCTTTGGGAGAAAAAGCAATTGATGTGCTTACAGTGGGCGAGGTTTTAGTAGACATGATTGATCTTGAAGGGAGTTATCATCCTTTCTTTGGAGGCTCCCCTGCAAATATCGCCATGAACGTCAAAGCCTTAGGTGGACGCTCGGCTTTGGTAGCTGCTGTTGGTAAAGACCGTATGGGCGAGTTTTTGAAAGAGACTATCAAACAGCGTGGTCTAACAGATGGCATTATTCAGGAAAATAAAGCATCTACCAGTATGGTTTTGGTCAATAAAACGACTGGCACACCGATTCCTATCTTTTATCGTGGTGCGGATTACCAGATTGATTACACTAACGAATTGAAAGAACTGGCTTCTGAAAGTAAGATTCTTCATTTCTCATCTTGGCCAATTTCTCAAGAGCACTCTCGTCAAACCATTGAGAACTTGATTGAACAAGCCAAAGCAGAAGGAACCTTGATTTCCTTTGACCCTAACTATCATCCTGCCCTCTGGCAAGAAGGACATGACGGCATTGACTACATAAAGCAGTTGATTAAACATGTAGATATTATCAAACCTTCTGAAGATGATGCCGAACGCATTTTTGGACCCGACACTGTTGACAATCAAATCAAGAAATTCCTGGATTTGGGTGCTAAACTGGTCGTCATGACACTTGGCAAAGATGGTCTAGTTGTTGCTAATAGAGAGCAAACGGTTCGAAGAGAAACCAAAGCTACAAAAGTTGTCGATGCGACAGGTGCAGGTGATGCTTTCTGGTCAGGCTTCTACACAGGGCTTTGTAAAGGAAAAACAATTCTAGAAGCTGTAGACGATGGCAGTCGTACTTCAGCCTATAAATTACAGTATGTTGGAGCAGTCGTTGAATTGCCAACATTGGAAAAATTGGAGGAAGCATTTAATGGTTAAAAATAAGGTACAACTCATTACCTATCCAGACTCACTTGGTGGAAATTTAAAAGCACTCAAATCAAATCTAGATACTTACTTCCCTAACCTTTTTGAAGGTGGAATCCACATTCTGCCCCCCTACCCTTCTTCAGGGGACCGTGGTTTCGCACCATTAACCTATTTTGAAATCGATCCTCAGTTTGGTGACTGGGAGGATGTGAGAAATCTAGCAGAGGATTACGATATTCTTCTTGATATTATGGTTAACCACATTTCTCAAAAATCTCCATATTTCCAAGATTTCTTGAAGAATGGCCGTGATTCTCAATATGCTGATTATTTCTTGACGCTTGAAAAAATCTGGGAAGATGGTGTTCCAGTTCAATCTGATATCGATCAAATGTTCTTGCGTCGTAAAGTACCGTATTCAGAGTTCATTATTGAAAAGACTGGTGAAGTCGAAAAAGTTTGGACAACTTTCGGTAAAACAACCCCATCTGAACAAATTGACTTGGATGTACACTCAGAGCAAGTAAAACAACTATTTGTCGATATTTTCAAACATTTCCATGACAATGGCGTTAAGATTATTCGACTAGATGCTGTCGGCTATGTTTTGAAAAAACTAGGAACATCATGTTTCTTTGTAGAGCCTGATATCTATGATTTCCTTGACTGGATTCTTGGTGTGGCGAAATCTTACGATATTGCTCTCTTGCCAGAGGTGCACGCCCATTATTCTATTCAATACAAATTGGCAGAGCATGGTTGCTGGATTTATGACTTTATCTTGCCGTACCGTATTTTTGAGGCTCTTAGTAATGAAGAATCTAAGTTCCTTGTTGATTATCTCCAAACACGTCCACATGGTCAATTCACGATGCTTGATTGCCATGATGGCCTTCCGGTCAAACCAGATTTAGACGGACTTATCGATAGTAAAGAGGCCCGTAAGTTGGTTGACTTGGCATTGGATCGTGGTGCGAACCTCAGTCTTATCGTATCGGATGAGCATAAGGATGAAGATGGCTTTGATGTCCATCAAATTCGCTCGACGATTTATTCTCTCTTTGATGAAGATGATGATACTTATCTCGCTGCACGCGCTCTACAAGTCTTCACACCAGGTATTCCACAAATCTACTACGTTGGTTTACTTGCAGGTAAGAACGATATTGAAGCAGTTGAAGCACGAGGTGATGGTCGTGAAATCAACCGTCATAATTTTGATGAAAAAGAGATCGCGGCAGCGGCAGAAACTGAAGTGGTTAAACGTTTAGTTAACCTTATCCGCTTCCGAAATCAACACCCAGCCTTCGAAGGTGATTTCACTGCTCAAGCTCCAAGTCCGGCCGAATTGGTCCTCTCTTGGGAAAATGGTGCTGAACGTGCAAGTTTAACCATTGATTTGAAAGCTAAAACTGGGCATGTGGCTTACACAGAAGATGGTCAGGAAAAAGTCTTCACAATTTAATTATGTTATCCTTGTTATCGATAATTGATAACAGATATATGAAAGTTCTCCCCTATCTCCAGGAGAACTTTTTCAAAATAAAGAACGAAAACGCTTGCACAAATAGATAAGAAGCGTAAAATATAACTAGTAATGAAAAATGTTTAGCTTAATCAAGAAAGTTAATCTGGCTAGTAAGCAGTCAAAATAACTAAAGAATGATTTTCGAAAGGGAGACAAATATGCAAAAACATTGGTGGCATAAAGCTACGATTTATCAAATTTACCCCAAGTCGTTCATGGATTCCAA
>DBFVHV010000258.1:0-6614 GCA_048524165.1 Streptococcus sp. | reverse complement strand
CCAACCTTGGCAAAGGTTGATCTATCAGCAATTTCAGAAAATATTGAACAAGTGGTTAGTCATATTCCTAAACAGGTGCAGACTTTTGCAGTTGTAAAGGCCAATGCTTATGGTCATGGCGCTGTTGAAGTGGCTAAACATGTGTCTAAGCAGGTGGATGGTTTTTGTGTTTCCAACCTAGACGAGGCGCTTGAACTTCGTCAAGCTGGTTTAGAGCAACCGATACTTATTTTGGGAGTAGTCTTGCCAGATGGGGTTCCCTTGGCTATTCAAGAAAACATTAGTCTGACGGTGGCTTCACTTGAATGGTTGGCACTGGCTCAGAAACAAGGGCTTGATTTGACAGGTTTGACCTGTCATATTAAGGTTGATTCAGGTATGGGTCGCATTGGGGTACGTAGCCTAGAGGATGCAGAAAACTTGATTGCTGGTCTCAAGGCTCTTGGTGCCGATGTCGAAGGTATTTTTACTCATTTTGCAACAGCTGATGAAGCAGATGATAGTAAATTTAAGCGTCAATTATCTTTCTTCACCGATTTGGTGGATAACTTGACTGATAGACCTCGCTTGGTGCACGCTAGCAACTCAGCGACAAGTATTTGGCATGCAGATACCGTTTTTAATGCGGTACGTCTGGGTGTCGTCATCTATGGTCTCAATCCTAGTGGCAGTGTTTTGGAACTTCCCTATAATATTCAACCTGCCCTAAATTTAGAGACAGCTCTTATCCATGTTAAGACCCTTCCAGCTGGTCAAGATGTGGGTTACGGTGCAACCTATACAACTATGGCTGAAGAAGTTATTGGAACGCTTCCGATTGGCTATGCGGATGGTTGGACCAGAGATTTACAAGGTTTCCACGTTATTGTGGATGGACAGCTTTGTCCTATTGTTGGGCGTGTATCTATGGACCAGATTACCGTTCGCCTTCCTAAGCTTTATCCACTAGGAACTCCAGTTACGCTTATGGGTGAAAATGGGGGAGTAAGCATTACTGCGACAGAGGTGGCTGAAAAACGTGGCACAATCAACTACGAGGTTCTTTGTTTACTTAGTGATCGTGTACCTCGTAGCTATGACTAATATAAAAAAGGAAATCCAGTTTGATACTGGGTTTTTTGATTTTAGGGAAGACCATTTCCATGTGTTATAATAGCTGATAAGGCTTCCTCTTTTAGAAGGAACAGAACTCGATAGAAATGATATAGAATATGATTCAACTAGATTCACCAATTGCGGATTTGAAGGGCTTTGGTCCTAAGTCCGCTGAAAAATTTACCAAATTAGATTTACACACAGTTGGGGACCTCTTGCTTTATTTTCCTTTCCGATATGAAGATTTTAAGAGTAAGTCCATCTTTGAACTGATGGATGGCGAAAAGGCGGTCATTACGGGAACAGTGGTGACCCCTGCCAATGTGCAGTATTATGGCTTTAAACGAAATCGTCTGAGTTTTAAAATCAAACAAGGCGAGGCAGTGATTGCCATTAGTTTCTTCAACCAACCCTATCTTGTGGACAAGATTGAGATAGGGGCAGAAGTGGCCATCTTTGGCAAGTGGGACCAGAAGAAGTCTGCAGTGACTGGTATGAAAGTCTTGGCTCAAGTTGAGGACGATATGCAGCCAGTCTACCATGTGGCTCAGGGTGTTAGTCAGGCCCAGCTGATAAAGGCTATAAAGGCAGCTTTTGATAGTGGGGCCCTTAATTTGTTGGAGGAAAGTCTCCCCCAGGTACTGATGGACAAGTATCGTCTCATGGGACGTCAAGAGGCTGTGCGTGCCATGCATTTTCCGAGAGATTTGGCTGAATATAAGCAGGCCCTACGTCGGACTAAGTTTGAGGAGCTCTTTTATTTCCAGATGAATTTACAGGTGCTAAAGGCTGAAAATAAATCCGAGACCAATGGGTTAGCGATTTCTTACGATGAGGTAAAAATTAAAGCCAAGATTGCAGAATTGCCATTCCCCTTGACGGAGGCTCAGGAGCGCAGTTTAGCAGAAATCCTAGCTGATATGAAATCTGGGGCTCATATGAACCGTCTCTTGCAAGGAGATGTGGGCTCAGGGAAAACGGTTATCGCTAGCCTTGCCATGTATGGGGCCTATACGGCAGGCTTGCAGTCTGCCCTTATGGTACCGACGGAAATCTTAGCAGAGCAGCATTATCAGAGCTTGCAGGGACTTTTTCCTGAGCTAGAGGTAGTCCTCTTAACTTCTGGGATGAAGGCGGCAGATAAGAAAGTAGCTCTTTCCAAAATTGAATCTGGGGAGGCTCAGATGATTGTGGGGACTCACTCACTGATTCAGGATGCGGTGATTTATCATAAACTTGGGTTGGTGATTACTGATGAACAGCACCGATTTGGAGTTAATCAACGTCGTATTTTCCGCGAGAAGGGAGACAATCCTGATGTCCTCATGATGACAGCAACACCCATTCCTAGGACCTTGGCAATCACTGCCTTTGGGGAGATGGATGTATCTATCATTGATCAGATGCCAGCTGGACGTAAGCCCATTATTACCCGTTGGGTTAAACATGAGCAACTAGACACCGTATTGACTTGGATTAAGAGCGAGTTGGAAAAAGATGCTCAGGTCTATTTTATTTCTCCTTTGATTGAAGAGTCTGAGGCTCTTGATCTGAAAAATGCTGTTGCCCTTCATCAGGAACTCACAGACTTCTTTGGAGATTCAGCTACGGTGGCTCTGATGCATGGTCGGATGAAAAATGATGAAAAAGACCAAATTATGCAGGACTTTAAGAACAAAAAATCTCAGATTTTAGTATCAACTACAGTTATCGAAGTGGGGGTTAATGTACCTAATGCTACGGTTATGGTCATTATGGATGCGGATCGTTTTGGGCTTAGCCAGCTTCACCAGCTTCGAGGCCGTGTAGGTCGTGGCGACAAGCAATCTTACTGTGTCTTGGTGGCTAATCCTAAAAATGATACCGGTAAAAAACGCATGCAGGCCATGTGTGAGACTACGGATGGTTTTGTTCTAGCGGAAGAGGATCTTAAAATGCGTGGCTCAGGAGAGATTTTTGGGACACGGCAGTCAGGTATTCCTGAATTTCAGGTGGCTGATATTGTGGAAGACTATAATATCCTAGAAGAAGCAAGGCGTGTGGCTAGTCAAATTGTATCCAATCCTAACTGGCGTGAAGATCCTACTTGGCAGGTGCTAGAAGCACATCTGAGAAGCCAAGCTGAGTTTGACTGAGGAGGAAACCCATGAAAAAGAAGCGGTTAAAACTTGATTTTTCTTATGATGATAGGTCTTATATTTTATTTTGTAGGTTTTATCCATGATATAAACATAAACACTCTCAGTGAACTCACTGAGAGTGTTAAATTTCCTTCAAGTTTATTACAAGTTTTCTTTAAGTTAGAGACCCTATAATAAAACCATCAAAACGAGATAGGTTTTGATAATAAAACGTTTTGGCTAGGCCAAACCATTCCTAAAAAGGAGGAAACAACAATGACAGTAAAAATTAAAGTAACCTACAACCCAAATTTCCAAAAGCATCCTCAAGACTTTAAGGTTTATCAAAACTAATATTGATGCTAGGAAGAGGCTAAATTTACCCATATTCTACAACTTTGATTCCTCATTTTCCAAAATCCCTTTTTTCATAAACGTAGAATCCCTTTTCCTATAAAGCAAAAGACTTAGACGGATGAACGACCAGTCTAGGTGACTAAAATAAGAAGTGCAACCAGTGGAGATTTTCTTAACTGGTTTTTCTGTTTTTTGAATCTTAGAAAAAAATATCGAAAAACGAGCATAATGTGTTGACAAGGAGAACTAAAGAGTGTAATATATAATTATCGATAAACGATAATAAGTTTTCGATAAAGACAATCTTATTCGCGAAAAAGAGAAATTATATACTAAAAACTATTTAACAAAGGAAATACTTATCATGAAAACACTCAAATTAATCATCAACGCTCTTCTTGTTCTTCTTATGGCAATCTACGGTCTTGCAATGCTTGCTTTACTTATTCTTCCTTTTGTGGACGTGACTAGTCTTTTTCCAGGGGCAGAGGTTCATTACCTTTCTGGTTGGGGTTACTGGCTGGTTGCAGAGCTACAATTTGCCTTCTATCTTGCCTTGATTTGGTTCCTTCGTCAAGAACTTAAAGCCTTTACTTGGCAGGCACTTTGGACAGAAGATTTCTCTCTTTTCTTGAAAAAGGCTGCCCTCTTAACCTTTGTGCCATCAGTCTTGAATATCTTCTTGCAGTTGGGAACGACTAATCACCTTGTAGTGGACTTCAGCACATCAGTCTGGCTCCTCTTGGTCTCTCTAGCTTGTGATGCTATCCGTCTTCGTAAGGGACAAACAGCTGTCAAATAATTGACTAAACCATATTTGAAAAGTAGTAAAATCTTATCTATAAACTAGTATTTTATATTGATATTCGATATAATTATACTGTTAATAGTTAGCTAATGATTTAGAACGAGGTCAAGGGCTCCTAGAGGCGCCTTGGCTTTTTCAAGTCTATTCTCCAAAAAATCACAATGTATTTACAATCGAGGTAACACATGACAACTATTTTATTTTATGTTTTAATCGTCCTAGCCTTGGCTGGCTCTAGTTATTATGGTTGGCGGTCTGCCAAAAGTGCCAAAAGTCGCCAGGAAACTCAAGAGCAAAAACGTCTGCGTAGTGTTCTCCTGTTCGTCAATGTTCTCCTTTTTGCGGGTTTTTTAAGTCTTGTTCTTACCATTCTTAATGATGCCTTTATTCTGACTGGTCATGAAGGACTCTTACAACAAGGTCTGCGTATGCTTCTTGGTTCGGGAGTTACTGTAAAAAGCAACGGCCCTAGTCTGACGATTTTTACAGCAAGCATTGATTTCCTTCGTATGGTAGTCAACATAGGGTTCTTGTTGTGTCTACGTGCCTTTTTGATTAATCTTTATCGTTCTGATATTTTCATTGCTAAAAATGCTAAGTTGGTTCGTTGGTCAGGGCATTTGCTGGTTCTTGGGACCTTTATCAATAATGGTATTTTTACGTTTGGAACAGGCAACCATAGTTATAGTTTCTTTAACATCAGTTATTTGCTAGTTAGTTTTGTCCTCTATGCTGTTGCTATGATTTTGACCAAGGCTAATGCTATTGCTGAGGAAAATGAGTATACGATTTAGGAGGGGTTTATGATTATTGTCAATTTGGACGTTGAACTTGCCAAGAAGAAGATGCGCTCAGGTGAGTTGGCAGAACGGATTGGTATTACCCCAGCCAATCTCTCGGTTCTTAAGACAGGCAAGGCCAAGGCAATCCGTTTTACAACACTGGACGCCATTTGTAAGGAATTGAATTGTCAACCAGGAGATATTCTTGAATATAGACCAGACGAAGAAAACTAAAAGCCTGAAGCAGTTCAGTCACCTTTCTAGTGACGATGCTTCAAGCTTTTTTTATTTTTTCTTCAGCCATGCAATCAAGGCTAGACTGGCTAGCACAGTACCACAGACCATGGCGACATGTGTTTTTGAGACGGTTAGTTCATAGTGGAAATCTTTATTCTCCAATTTATCGGTTGCTTCAATACTAAGTTTCATGTCTTACCCCTCAATATAGTCTTTCAATTCTTGGCCTTCTAGTCCTGCACTAAGTGCGATTAGGAGTTTGAGGCGGGCTTTTGGTGCATTGAGTTCTTTGACAAACATAACGCCAGCTTCTTGAAGTTTGACGCCACCACCTTCGTAGGCGTAGACTGGTTCGGCGATACCGTTAAAGCAACGGGAAACGAGTACAACGGGAACTCCCTTGTCCATAAGCTTTGTGATTTCTCCTGCAGCTAGCGGTGGGAGATTTCCGGCGCCTAGGGCCTCGATAACCACGCCGTCAATCTTTTCAGGGTCTAGGAGACTGATGATACCATCTCCAATCCCCATTCCAGCATAGGCTTTTATGATTGGCACAGTTCCTGTAACTTGTTCCAAGTCAAAGCGAACACGAGGCTCAGCAGTTTTGAACCAGAGGATATCATGCTTCATGATGATGCCTAGTGGACCATGGGTTGGTGTGTGAAAGGTTGCTACGTTTGTGGTATGAGTCTTGGTTACATACTTGGCAGCATGGATTTCATCGTTCATCACGACGAGGACTCCTTTGTCAGCTGCCTTGTCATCACTGGCAACGCGTAGGGCTGAGAGATAGTTATAGACCCCATCGCTTCCTAGCTCGTTTGATGAACGCATGGCACCTGTTAGGACGACTGGAATCTCAGGAACAGCCATAGTATCTAAGAAGTAGGCTGTTTCTTCCAGGGTATCTGTTCCGTGGGTGATAACCACCCCGTCATATTGTCCAGCTGTTTCCTTGATTTTTTTATAAATATCAAGCATGTGGTAGGGCGTAATGTGTGGACTAGGGATGTTAAGGAAGTCTAGGACAGTTAAGTCCAAATTATCTAGATCAAGCCCCACATGGTTCATGGGGTTATCAGCGTTTTGGCTGACTCTGCCATCATTATCCGCTGACATGGAAATGGTCCCTCCAGTGTGAAGGACTAGGATTTTTTTTATCATTTATACTACTCACTATCATATTTATGTTATAATTTATTTTAGCATAAAATG
>DBFVHV010000257.1:0-1982 GCA_048524165.1 Streptococcus sp. | reverse complement strand
AAAGTTGTCATAAAAAAGACTAGTAATATAACTAGTCTTTTTTTGCACAAAATACTAATGCTTCGGAGTCTAAATCCATATTCAAAATATAACGTCCATCTTCTACTTGAACAAGATATCCTAAAAGCTCTAAAGCATCAACAAAAATATTCCTCCTCTTTTGAAGAACGTACTCCTTTCTTACAAATTTTAAAAGAAATGTTGTGACATGCTTTAAGAAATATTCAGGATTAAGATCACCTAATAAGTTATATAATCTATCTTGTTCTTCCGATAATGATAGATTTTCTCTTAACTTATAAAAATAATTTGAAATTGTGAGATCATCTCTTGTGATACTCGTGTATTCAATAATAACCACTTGATTAGTAGAATTAGTTATCTCAGTAACAAATCTACGCTTTAATAGTTCCTGATAAGAAGGAGAATCACTTTCAATAAAGAAATGCTGATATAAATCAATTGTCGAAGGATCTGAAACGAAAGAAATTAATAAACTGTAACGTTTCTCAGACCGCTCAATATATCCAACTTTAACAAACTCCTCAATCAATTTATCTATATTCTTTTGTGATGGAAACTGATTTTTTATTTCCCTCAAAGTTACAGGCTGATTGTGAACTAGATAATTCACCAAATCCATAAAAAAAGGCTGCTTACTTAATTTGTTTGGGTTAAATTGTATTATCATAACAAGTATTATACCATTAATCAGAACACTAAAAAAAGGCCTAGTGGCCTTTTTTTAAACATTGAAGCTTTCAGTCAATTGAGGAACAACTTGTTTCTTACGAGAAACTGCTCCCTCAAGAAAAGCATGATTGTTTTCTAAAACAAAGTTAAAAGCATTTTCAACTTTATCAGTATTTGATCCAATTGCAAGAATTTCTGAATTTGAATTAAGAATATCAGTAATCATTAACACAAAGTCAGAGTAGCCATTACTTTTAATTGAGCTATTGATAGCATCTTCAATTTCCGCTTGACGTGAAAGAACATCAGAAATATCAACAGTATTCACTTGAGCAACTCGAACTTGATTACCATTCAATTCAAATGTTTTTGCATCAATATCAATAAGTTCTTCGGCAGATTTAGAAGAAAGATTAGTACCAGCCTTAAGCATTGCAAGTCCATATTCTTCTAAATTAACTCCAGCAAGTTGAGCAAGTTCATCAGCAACTGCAGGATCTGAAGCATGTGTTGTTGGCGATTTAAGTAAAAGAGTATCAGAAATCAAACCTGACAAGAGTAAACCAGCAACATCTTTAGGAACTTCAACATTATTTTCTTTAAACATACGGTAAACAATCGAAGAAGCTGAACCTACAGGTTCTAAACGCATCATTAATGGATTAGCTGTTTCAAAGTTGGCTACACGATGATGATCCACTACTTCAATAACTTCGACATCCTTAATATCTGAAATAGATTGTTGAAACTCATTATGGTCAGTAAGAATTACTTGATTTACACCCTCTGACTGTGCTGACTCAACAACACGAGGAGCATCTACAGAAAAATAATCAAGTACAAAAGCAGTCTCTTCATTTGGAGTACCCAAAGCAACCGCCTCGGCATCAACTCCAAGTTGACGTTTCAAATAAGCATATCCATAAGAAGAACCAATAGCATCAGAATCAGGATTTTGGTGGCCAAACACAAAAACTTTAGACATATATTCACCTCAAAAATTTTATTATATAGTATTATAACATATAAGAAAAAGAAACAAAATAAAAAGAGTAACCTAAGTTACTCAAATATAGTCCGTACGGGATTCGAACCCGTGTTACCGCCGTGAAAAGGCGGTGTCTTAACCCCTTGACCAACGGACCATCTTTATGCCGGCTACATGACTTGAACACGCGACCCTCTGATTACAAATCAGATGCTCTACCAACTGAGCTAAGCCGGCTAACTTATTCTAATGCGGGTGAAGGGACTTGAACCCCCACGCCGTTAAGCGCCAGATCCTAAAT
>DBFVHV010000256.1:0-3014 GCA_048524165.1 Streptococcus sp. | reverse complement strand
AGAAAGAGCTTTGGTATAACTTCAATGTCCTCATGCAGTACCTGACCTTTCCTTGGGTGGGGCGTCTGGCCATGCCTGATTTTCCATCGTCAGGGAGTGGCCTTAAGCATTTTCATGATGTCAAGTGGCTCTTTCATCTAGTTCAGGGGCTTGTTATCCTACTGGCTTATCCAGCTGTGAGCTTTCTTTGGCGAAATGTGAAGAAGGCGACCTTTGGTCTCTATCGTAGACTTTATCTGAGTCTAGCTGTTTTACCAATCTTTATTGGAGTAGTGGGACTTTTCCTAGGATTTGATCAGTTCTTCATTCTCTTTCATGAGGCTCTCTTTCCAGGAGACAGTAGTTGGCTCTTTAATCCAATGTTGGACCCAATTATTAATGTTTTGCCAGAAGAGTATTTCCTTCAATGTTTTGTGATTTTCTTTATAATTTATGAGGGAATCATGGTGGGGTTGACCTGGCTAGCCCATAAACAGGTGAGAAGCTATTTAAAAAATAAGGAGTAATGATGACTATTCGTGATAACCATTTGCATACCCATCATTCCTATGATTCGGATGCGAATTTTACTGATTATTTGACCCATTTTGATGGCGAGATTGTAACGACTGAGCATTATGATCTCTCTAATCCCTATACGAAACAGGACGATGTGCCAGAGTACGAGGCTTATAGTCATGAGATTGAAAAACTCAACCTCAAGTATGGCAATCGTATTAAACGAGGCATCGAGATTGGCTATTACCAGCCTAGAGAAAGCGATATTTTAGACTTTTTGGATGGTAAGGACTATGATCTCAAACTGCTTTCTGTTCACCATAATGGGGTTAATGATTATCTTGATGATGAGGTGGCTGATATGGACAAAGCTAGCATTATTCAAGAATATCTGGACAAGTTGGAGTATGCTATTGGTCGTGTGGACGCAGATGTTCTGGCCCACTTTGACTATGGTTTCCGCCTTTTTGATGTGACTGTTGATGAGCTAAAAGCCTATGAGAATCAGCTTAAACGTATTTTCCAGAAAATGATGGCTAATGATTTGGCTTTTGAGTTAAATGCAAAGAGCATGTACCTTTATCATCATGAAGATCTTTATCGTTATGCCTTGGGCCTTGTTAAGGATTTGGGATGTCGTAAGTATTCTATTGGCTCTGATGGGCATAAATTGGAGCATTTCCGTCTGAACTTTGATAAGATTCAGGAGCTCTTGAGAGAATTTGACATTACAGAAGATATGATTATCTAACGCAGACAGCTTCAGTTGAGGCTGTCTTTTCTTAAGGAAAACTCAAAGAAAAGGCGTTGTTATGGGATTTATAGAAGATTTTAAGCTTTGCTTGTTATGCTAATTTCAAGCAAAAGGAACTTATGGTTTCTATCTTATCTTTTAAAATTGGAGGTCTTCTATGAAATTCTTAAAAAGGCATGCCTATGCCTTACTCTTCACCCTCTTTCTGATGGGGGCGAATGTTTATTCCCTTTTAAAGGTCTTTGTCATTCCTTCGGCAGTCTCAACGGTTTCGGCTAATACGACTAGCTCAAGCACAGCTTCATCGACAGCATCTACCAGCACTGGGAAGGTCACTAAGACGGATACGACTTATAAAGATGACAATATGGATATCAAAATCACTACGGGTAAAACTAGTGATACCACTTACTATGTTGCCGATATCAAGCTTTCAAGTGCGGACTACCTTAAAACGGCTTTGGCACAAAACACCTATGTTACCAATATTACTGACACCACTTCAAGTATTGCCCAGCAAAATAATGCTATCTTTGCCATCAATGGTGACTATTATGGGGCTAACCAGTCAGGCTATGTCATTAAAAATGGTCAAGTCTATCGTGATACTGATCGAAACAGTGACTATGAGGATCTAGCAGTGTACTCAGACGGTAGCTTCAAGACTTTTAAGGAGAGCGACACTACAGCTCAAAAACTGGTCGATTCAGGTGTGGTGAATACCTTTGCCTTTGGTCCAACCTTGGTTGAAAATGGTAAGGTAGCTGTCTCAGAAAATGAAGAGGTTGGTCAAGCCATGGCTGACAATCCACGTACAGCTATCGGAGTCATTGAAGAAAGTGATGGGAGCGTACACTACATTGTCATTGTCTCAGATGGTCGAACGAGCGAGTCGTCAGGATTGACTCTTTATGAAATGGCAGAATTGATGAAATCTTATGGCGTGACGACAGCTTACAACCTTGATGGTGGTGGCTCATCAACCATGTATTTCAATGGTCAAGTTATAAATAAGCTAACCACAAACGGAAACAAAATCTCAGAAAGGGCGGTGAGTGATATTGTTTACATCGGTTACTAAAAAATCAGCTAGCAAGCACTTTTTCACCTATATTGGTTTAACTATTTTTAGCCTGGTCTTTACCTTTGTCTATGAATGCTTCTCTTATGGTGAATCATCCATATTTATGCGCATGATGTTCTTTACACCATTGGTTGGAGCTATGATTTATCTGCTAACAGGAATGGGAATGTCTTGGGTGAGAAATCGTGCCTCGAAACTCTTATTAAATTCAGCAATCGCAGTTGTAGCAAGTGCCTGTTTAGTTAAAGGCATTGTTGAAGTCTCGGGACGTACAACTAGTGTAGATATGCCCTATTGGTATGTGGCAGCTGGACTACTTTGTTTGAGTCTTCTAACAGGATTTATTAGACCTAGAAAACTGGCTTAAAAATGAAAGCTTGAAGTAATGCTTCAGGCTTTTTACCTTGCTTTGACAATTTATTTAGGATAAATATACAACTTATAAATGGAGTCATTATTTTGCATCAAGAAATGGACTAAAGAGGTTTTCAGAAAAAATAACTGAGATTGATTTTTGTGACAGGAATATAGATAAAAGAAGACATTTCCTAGTGATGGAAGCAGCAGAAACTACTGTATTTTAAGTTCTGAAAAGTTTTGAGACTACTTAGTCCTGAAATTGCCTGGATTGCTGAAATCATTCACAGGATAATGTCACTTGACGACCGTCACTACATA
>DBFVHV010000255.1:0-3296 GCA_048524165.1 Streptococcus sp. | reverse complement strand
AGTTTATTGGTCCTTCAGGTGAAGTTATGGACAAAATGGGTGATAAAATCAATGCCCGTGCTGAAATGATTAGGGCTAATGTCCCTGTAATCCCTGGTTCAGATGGTGAAGTCTTTACGGCTGAAGAGGCTTTAGAAGTTGCCAATCGTCTTGGTTACCCAGTGATGCTTAAGGCTTCTGCAGGTGGTGGCGGTAAAGGAATTCGTAAGGTCAACACTGAAGAAGAGTTGGCTCCTGCCTTCGAATCTGCGTCACAGGAAGCTAAAGCAGCCTTTGGTAATGGGGCAATGTATATCGAGAAAGTTATTTACCCAGCTCGTCATATTGAGGTTCAGATTTTGGGAGATAGCTATGGTAACATTGTCCACCTAGGTGAGCGTGACTGTTCTCTTCAACGTAATAACCAAAAGGTCTTGGAAGAATCGCCTTCTGTTGCCATTGGTAAGACACTTCGTCATGAAATTGGGTCTGCAGCTGTCCGTGCTGCTAAGGCTGTTAATTATGAAAATGCGGGTACTATCGAGTTTCTTCTTGATGAAAAATCAGGTCAGTTTTACTTTATGGAAATGAATACCCGTGTTCAAGTTGAGCACCCAGTTACTGAATTTGTAAGTGGTGTGGATATTGTTAAAGAACAAATCCGTATTGCTGCAGGTGAAAAATTATCTGTGTCTCAAGATGATATTGAAATCAAGGGACATGCCATTGAGTGTCGTATCAATGCGGAAAATCCTAAGTTCAACTTTGCACCAAGCCCAGGGAAAATTAGCAATCTCTACCTACCTAGTGGTGGTGTTGGCCTTCGTGTGGACAGTGCTGTCTATCCAGGCTATACCATTCCACCTTACTATGATTCAATGATTGCTAAAATCATTGTTCATGGAGAAAATCGATTTGAGGCACTCATGAAGATGCAACGTGCTCTTTACGAGCTTGAAATCGATGGAGTTGTGACAAATGCTGACTTCCAGTTGGATTTAATTTCAGACCGTAGCGTTATTGCTGGGGATTATGATACGTCATTCTTGATGGAAACTTTCTTACCAGAATACCAGAATCGTGAGGAATAGAGTTTATGGGATTATTTGATCGAAAAGAAAAGTATATCCGTATCAATCCTAACCGTTCTGTGCGTAATGGGGTTGATCACCAGGTGCCAGAAGTACCAGATGAGCTTTTTGCCAAATGTCCTGGCTGTAAGCAAGCTATTTATCAAAAGGACTTGGGGCAAGCTAAAATCTGTCCAAACTGTTCTTATACCTTCCGTATTTCAGCAAAAGAACGTCTTGATTTAACGGTTGACGAGGGATCTTTCCAAGAACTGTTTACAGGTATTAAAACTGAAAATCCATTGAACTTCCCAGGTTATATGGAGAAGTTAGCAGCTACCAAGGAAAAAACAGGTCTTGATGAAGCAGTTGTGACGGGTGTTGCAACTATCAAGGGACAAAAAACAGCCTTGGCTATCATGGATTCCAACTTTATCATGGCTTCAATGGGAACCGTTGTTGGTGAAAAAATCACAAAACTCTTTGAGTATGCGATTTTGGAAAAACTTCCAGTAGTTATTTTTACAGCTTCTGGTGGTGCCCGTATGCAAGAGGGAATCATGAGTTTGATGCAAATGGCTAAGATATCAGCAGCAGTAAAACGTCATTCAAACGCTGGCTTGCTGTATTTGACTGTCTTGACAGATCCAACCACAGGTGGGGTTACAGCAAGTTTTGCCATGGAAGGCGATATCATCTTGGCTGAGCCACAAACTTTGATTGGTTTTGCAGGTCGTCGTGTCATTGAAAATACAGTTCGTGAAACTTTGCCGGATGATTTCCAAAAGGCCGAGTTCCTTCAGGAACATGGTTTTGTTGATGCCATTGTCAAACGTACAGAGTTGGCTGATACTATTGCCACACTCTTATCATTCCATGGAGGTGTTCAATGAGCGACGTAGCACGTATTTTAAAAGAAGCGCGTGATCAAGGCCGTTTAACTGCTTTGGACTTTGCCCAAGGAATCTTTGATGATTTCATCGAACTTCATGGTGACCGTAATTTCCGTGATGATGGTGCCATTATCGGTGGTATTGGTCGCTTAAATGGCCAAGCCGTTACAGTAGTGGGTATCCAAAAAGGTAAAAACCTACAAGATAATCTCAATCGTAACTTTGGTCAACCTCATCCAGAGGGCTATCGTAAGGCTCTTCGCCTCATGAAACAGGCTGAAAAGTTTGGTCGTCCAGTTGTTACCTTTATCAATACTGCAGGTGCTTATCCTGGTGTCGGAGCAGAGGAACGTGGACAGGGTGAGGCTATTGCTCGTAACCTTATGGAAATGAGTGACCTTAAGGTGCCAATTATTGCCATCATTATTGGTGAAGGTGGTTCTGGAGGTGCCCTTGCCTTGGCGGTAGCTGATAAGGTTTGGATGCTTGAAAATACCATCTACTCTATCTTGAGTCCTGAAGGGTTTGCAACCATTCTCTGGAAAGATGGTTCACGATCAGAAGAGGCAGCAGAGTTGATGAAGATTACATCAGGCGAGTTACTCAATATGGGAATCGTTGACAAGGTTATTCCAGAACGTGGTTACTTTACTAGCGAAATTATTGAAGCGATTAAGACAGCCATCGTAGATGAATTGGCAGAATTAAGTCAATTATCAACAGAAGACTTGCTTGAAGCGCGTTATCAACGTTTTAGAAAATATTAAAAAACATTGGGATATAACTCCCAATGTTTTTTAGACGGTATGACGTTCGAAGGCTTGGTCTGAGATGCCTTGTTCAAGGATAAGTTTAGCCCATTCCTTAGCCGAATGAAGGCTGTGATCCTTATAGTTACCACAGGATTCAATGGTAGTTCCTGGAACATCTTCCCAAGTGATTTCGTTAGCAATAGCTTCAAGACAAGATTTGATAACTTTGGCAATTTCCGTTGGATCTTGTTTTCCCCACATGATCATATGAAAACCTGTACGACAACCAAATGGTGAACAATCGATAAGTCCATCGATACGTTGGCGAATCAGTTTAGCGAGTAGGTGTTCGATAGTATGAAGACCGCCTGTATCGATACTATTTTCGTTAGGTTGGATCAAACGGATATCGAAGTTTGTGATGATATCTCCTTTGGGTCCAACTTCCTCCGAAATAAGACGGACATAAGGTGCTTTTACAATAGTGTGATCAAGTTCAAAACTTTCAACAGTAACGTCTTTTGGCATGGTAATACCTCCCTATTCTAATAGAGTTATGATACCACAAAATCAGTTTAAAGTTCTAGTATTTATTTGAGAAA
>DBFVHV010000254.1:0-3256 GCA_048524165.1 Streptococcus sp. | reverse complement strand
TGGCTACTCTCAGATTCAATGCAACCGATAGCTTTCTGTCCAGAAAATAGAGCCTGTCTGCGACGCTCAAATTCCTCCTCGGTCTGCATACTTAACTCTAGGATATCCACTGCTCTATCCTTGAGGAAATGTCCAGCTTCTGTGAGAATCATTTGTTTATGTTCACGGATAAAAAGAGGTTCACCAAGTTCCTGCTCCAAATCTTTTAACTGACGACTGAGTGTCGGCTAAGTAATCATCAGCTTCTCAGCTGCCTTGGAGATACTCCCCTCCTCAGCAATAGTAATAAAATAACGAAGCACTCTTAACTCCATGCCATCCTCCTAATTTTCCTCATAAGATTTAAACGGTTGATTCTTCTCAGGATACCGGTCTGGTGTAATGGCGAGTCCCATTTGCTCTTTTTCGTGATATAACTCTTTCATAAGCGACCACATCATCAACACTAGTACTATGGAAAATGGAAAAGCGACAATAATGAGCGTGTTTTGTAAAGCTGTCAATCCACCAGAAAACATGAGTGCAATAGCAATCAAGGCCAGCATGACACCCCAAATCACCTTTTTACGATTACTTGGATTTAGATTGCCATCTTCAGACAACATGGCCAAAACATAGGTGGCAGAATCCGCCGAGGTCACAAAGAAGGTTAAAACTAAAATAATTGCCAGGAGTGAAAGGACACTTCCCAGAGGATATTCATTAAAAGAGGCAAAAAGAATTTCTTCTGTGGCAAAACGTATCAAATCAACCCCCGAATCTTGTAGTGAAGTAGATAAGGTACCAAAAGCAGAAAACCAGATAAAACTAAGGACTGTTGGTGCCAAAAGCACTACTGTCAAAAATTCGCGAATAGTCCGACCTTTTGAGATACGGGCAATAAAGACGCCCACAAAAGGTGACCAGGAAATCCACCATGCCCAGTAAAAAATGGTCCATTGGTTAATCCAAGCCCGCTTGGTCTCATCAAAAGCCGCCGCCCGAAAACTCATACGGAAGAAGTTTTGAAAATAAAGGCCGATAGAGTCTGTCATGGTGTCAAATATCTTAACCGTTGGCCCCAAAACTATGACTCCAGCAAGCAAGACAATAGCTAAAATCAAGTTTGTATTAGATAGGATTTTAACACCCTTTCCTAAACCTGATAAGGCAGAAATAAGAAAAAGAATTGTCGCAATGATGATAATGATGACTTGCACAAGACTATTATTAGGAATACCAAAGACATAGGAGAGACCACCATTGATTTGTGAGGCACCAAAGCCGAGCGTTGTCGCTACCCCAATCACTGTCGCAATAATGGTGATGGTATCGATAATGGTTGCTATTGGTCCGTCCGCATATTTTCCAAAAAGAGGCTTAAAGACGACTGAGAGCTGATATTTCTCCCGTTTACGAAAGCCAAAATAAGCCAAAGACAATCCCACCAGGGCATAGACCGCCCAAGCATGAAATCCCCAGTGAAAAAAAGTAAAACGAAAAGCATCTGCGAGAGCATCCGCACTGCCTATTTCTGCATTGGGCGTCGAGATAGCAAAGTGACTCAAAGGCTCTGCTGCCCCATAAAAGACCAGACCAATCCCCATTCCAGCAGAAAACATCATGGCAATCCATGACGTCGTCGAATGCTCTGGCCGACTCGTGGGATTACCCAAGCGAATCTGCCCTATCGGACTTACAATTAGAAAGACACAAAAAATTAAAATCCCCGTAACCAATAACAAGTAAAACCAGCCAACACTAGTTGTTAAGAGATTTTTTAAGTAAGAACTAATATTTTGAAACTGCTGGGGAACAAAGAGCCCTAACAAGACTAAAATAAATATGATGACGAGTGAAAGCTGAAAAACTTTTGTTCTTTTAGAATGCTTCACCATTTTACCTCCTTATGTGTTCTTAGTTATAAAAAGTTTTTGAGAAAACTTAAAATTCTATATGGTTTCATTGTAACACAATTGTTTAATTTATACATATAACAACCGAATACAGCCAACATATTCGCACCGTATTCTTCAAATATTTGACTAATCTTTTGAGAAAGAGATCCCTTTTTCTTTTGCAATATTCTTGATTTTAGCCTTGAAACTATTAGCATTTGAAAATTTCACGAAAAGACCTCCACATATAATTGTAGTTTTTCGGTTACTTTAAATAGTTGTGCATAGTGATACAACTTGGCATAATCAACAGCTCCTTTTTTAAAGTAAGCTTGAAAAGCTGGAGCAATAACTTGAATATCGACATGATAAGCTGTTCTCAAACACTCCACTAATGTTCGTTCCATATCATATACTGAGATAAACTGTCCAGCCTGTCGCTCCAGTCTAATAATACCGATTTCATGATACTTTCTAACGACAATTGGCTTGACACCAGCTTCTTTCATTGGCCTCGTATTTGTCCCGAAAGGAAAAGTCATCACAGGCTCAAATGGAATGGTAAGGGACAGACCATGTAACCAAAGTGCTGTTTCTAAGGAATAAATTCCTTTTGGAAAACGGTACTGTAAACTAAAATAGTCATCGATATAGGTATCTGGCAGATGATAGATACCTCTTTCAATTGATTCCACTTTCCCTTTTGAGACTAATTGATTCAGTTGTTGATAAGAAAAGTTAAGCTCTTCCATATCACGAAACGTTATTACTCCATGATTGTTTTTAATATAATTATAAATGGGTTTCTCTAACAAATCCATATCACCACCTCCAAAACAATATGCTAACAAATCAAGTCATTGTTAGCATATCCTTTTTTATTTCGTCGTATACGCAAAACTCAAGTTACTATCCACTCCAGATAATTTACGGAAGGTATGGTTTGGATTGCCATTGTAATTGGTTTCGGAGATAAGGAATGAGCCATTTGGGTAGAGTTTTTCGATGAAAGCCACATGTCCGTATTCTGCTGGTGTGCCATGTCCTCCTCCCGCAAAGGAAATAATAGCTCCTGCTTGTGGACTTGTCCCTGTCTCCCCACCGAGACTTGCAGCTGTTCGTACCCAATCTTGGCCATTGCCCATGGTACTGATAATTGGAATCTTCTCACCGTTTTTTCCTTTGAGTTTTAGACCCAGTTGGTTAATACGGGCTGCGACTCCCCAAGTACATTGGCCGTAAGCGTAACCCATACCATCACCACCTCCTGGAATAGAGTTTTCAAAAAGGTCTCCTCGTACAGCTTCAAGTGCTTTTAGATCACTTTGTGCTGTCCCGCTGTTGGGTTGACTAAAGCCTTTTTCAATTTGGTAATACCA